>CBFGJO010000029.1:0-17746 GCA_965649125.1 Caldifarciminota bacterium
AATATTCAATGATAAACTGCATATAAAATATTTTATTCCACCTTTTGAAAGAGCAAAAATTAAAATATACAATGCATCAGGAAGAATTTTAAAGGAAATTACTTACAATCCTTCAAATGTGCCTATTTCAGGAATATATATATTTGAAGGAAAAAAGATAACCCAGGGAATATACTTCATAAGATTTGAAACAAAATCCTATAAAAAGACATTAAAGACAATATATGTGAAATAAAAAATCGGGGAGAAGGGATTTGAACCCTTGACCTCCTGGTCCCGAACCAGGCGCGCTACCCACTGCGCTACTCCCCGTTTTTAAATCCAAACTCACCTATGAGTGGAACAAAGGCACATTCAAATTTTTTCTCAATCTTAATTTTACCTTTTTCATCCTTTTTTACAACAACAAGGTCCTGAATCCATCTTGAACCAACCGGTATTACAATTATTCCATTATTCTTTAATTCTTCTATAAAAGGGGGTGGTATAGAAGGAGCAGCAGCAGTCACAATTATCTTGTCATATGGAGAATATTCCCTCCACCCCTTACTTCCGTCTCCGCATTTGTATTTTATATTATCAAAACCAAGGCTTGTAAGAATTTTTTTTGCCCTTTCCAGGAGTTCGCATTCCCTTTCAACAGTATAAACCTTTTTAACAAGATAACTTAAAATGGCAGTTTGATAACCTGAACCAGTTCCTATTTCTAAAACAACATCATCTTCCATCGGCTCTAAATATTCTGTCATAACTGCAACCATATATGGCTGAGAAATCGTCTGATTAAAACCTATTGGTAATGGATAATCCTCATAAGCCTCATCCTGTCTTTCCTCTGGAACAAAAATATGCCTTGGAATTTTTAACATTGCCTCTATAACTTTCTCATTCTTTAGTCCCCTTGCTATTATCTGCTCTTTTACCATTTTTTCCCTTTTTTCTTTATATTCTTCAAAATACAATATATTTTTCTTTTTCAATTTTTTTCCTACGGGGTTAAGAAGAAAAATGAACTCATCATATCAAATCGGGGCGAGTGGATTTGAACCACCGACCCCCACCACCCCAAGGTGGTGCGCTAACCGGACTGCGCTACGCCCCGATAAAGAATTTAATTATAAAGTATAAAGAAAAATTTTTCAATCTTTAATTATCTTTTCAAAAGAAACAAGTGATTTTAACAAAACGCTCGCATAAGACCCTGGCAAAATATAAAAACTCATTTCAAGATCATCACCTTGAAAAGAAGCTTTCATTTCTAAGGGTAAAAATATTGCACTCCTTTTACTCTTTATCAAATATTTTTTAAATTCATTCTTTATATTTAAACACTTCTCTTTTTCAATTTTATTCAAAATTTCTATAAATTCAATATCTCCTTCTTTATTTTGAGTAAAGGGAAATGGGAAATTTTTCTTCAAAAGTCTTTCTTTTATCTCAAAAGATAATGTTCTATAAAAGAAAAATGGATTCAATTTATGTCTTGCACGGTATCCTTTTAACCCTAAACTTTTTAAAAAGTAATAAATGGCTCTGTTCCATAGAAAAGATTGATAACCTTCAGCATAAAAAATTAATTTATGCTCAGGAATACGGAAAATAGCAGATTCAGAATCTTTATATTTTGATAAATAAATAAGAATTTCCCTTTCCTCCTCACCTTCAGCAAACTTTAAAATTTTAACCCAATCTCCAAAATATCTTTTAACCATTTTTTTAAATTTCTTAATACTTTTTCTTCCTGTCTCTTCAAGACTTAAAAAATACACCTTTAACGCTTCTTCATATTCCCCTTTTATAATTTCTTCAAATATAAATTTACCATATCTTATTGCATGTCCAAACCTTTGATGATCAAAATAATTTGGAATACCATAAATTTTTATCTCTTCAATCCTTTCTAAAATTTCATCCTTAAATTTTACATCTCTTAAAAAAACTCTAAAAAAATTATATTTAAGAGAGGAAAAAGAAAGCGGTTCTTTACTATAACCTATAAAAAAACCTTTTAGATTCCCAATATCAAAATTTTTATTTAAATAAGAGGGTAATGAAAAATATTGTATAGAAACACTTCTTTTATCTTTTAGACCACAAAAATTAATAAACTCTGGTTTTATTTTAAAATAAACGGATATTTTTTCTCTTGCTTCATAGGTCGTAATATTTTTTTTAAAAATTTTGTATATTGAATATTTTCCTTTGCTTTCTAAAATGCCTTCCTTTAAGATCTCTTCCACATAAAAATCTTCAGGAATTTCTTTAAATCTCATTTAGGAGTTTATATTATAAATTTATAAATTGAAAAATTTCTATAAGGTTTAGTAAAATTATAGAAGATGATTAAAGAAAATTTTAATAAAAAAGTTTTACCCCTCTTTTTTATTTCATTGATATTTGCAGGTGCAATATACTATTTTATTCCAAAAATTCAACATATTAAATTCTTTTCAAATATGGTAATATCTCATTATTTAAATCAATGCCGAATTATCATTTTTTTTCTCCCTATAAGTATTTTTCTTTATGGATTTAAAAATCTTCATAAATTTTTTGATTTAGAAAGACTTGTTTTACCTTTAAAAGAAAAATATTTTTTAATTTTAATTTTTATAACAATTTTCATGGGATTAAACCTTATATCTTTCTTTTTATATCACAATATACCACAAGAAGGAGAGGCTGTAATTTTGTTCTTTCAAGCGAAAATATTCGCAAAATTTAAAAGATGGGCAATTCCGCCTTTATATCCTGAATTCTTTCCTGCAGAAATAGTAGTAAAGAATGAAAAATGGTTTGGAATGATGCCACCAGGACATTCGGTATTCCTTGCAATAGGTATTTTACTTGGTATTCCATGGATTATTTCTCCCTTTATGGGCTCAATTTCCGTAATAATATTTTATTTCTTAGTGAAAAAAATATACGATAGAAATATTGCAAAATTAGGAACAGTATTGCTCTCTCTTTCACCTACTTTTTTATTCATCTCTTCTTCAATGCTTTCTCAAAATTCTAGTTATTTTTTCTCATTACTTTCTATATTTTTTCTAATTAAATCAATAAAAAATAAAGAGATAAAATTTATTTTATTTTCGGGTATAGCCCTGGGGATAGCCTTTCTATGCAGACCACAACTTCCCCTATGTTTTTTTATAATTTCAAACATTTTTCTAATTTATGAAACAAAGAAACTTAAATATCCTTTAATTTTTTCAATAAGTTTTTTACCATTTTTATGTTTACAACTCATTGATAATTGTATACTTACAGGTAACCCCTTTAATTATGGATACCATCTTTACTTATCTTCTCAATATCATGGAATTGGCTTTGGGGAGGAAAAAGGTCCTGTTACATATGGAATGAAAGGACATACTCCTTTAAAAGGCTTTATAAACATTTTTTATAATTTATTTGTTTTATCACTCCATTTATTTGGATTTCCTCTTATTTCACTTTTATTCATACCCTTTGCTTTTAAAAAACCCGATAAATATGAAATACTTTTTTCTGTCTTTATTCTTTCTGCATTTTTATTCTGGTTCTTCTATTGGTCCCATGGTGTAAATGTAATGGGACCAAAATACTATTACGAAATTCTGCCATTCCTCGTGATATTAACTGTAAAAGGAATTTGTAAAATGAATATAAATGTAAGACCATTGATAGGCATCCTGCTTTTATTCAACCTTTTAATTTATATTCCTTTTCACACTAAAATTTTTAAATTATGGGGAGGAAAGCTTTATGCTTATAACAAAATAAAGGAGGAAAATATCCATAATGCAATAGTATTTGTAAAAGATCTACCTGAGACCTTCCCTTTTTCACAACTTATAAGTAAGTTTAATTATTATTCCCTTGCTTTCAGAAATGAAGTAGATATTTCTAAAAGTGATATAATATATGTGTGGGATTTAGGAGAAAAAAATGAAAAACTTCTTAAACTTTATCCTGATAGAAAGGGTTATCTTCTTGAATTTAAAGATATAAAAAAAGTAGAAATTAAAAAAATTAAAATACAGTGAATTTTAAAAATTTTTCTTTTGCGGATTTTTCTATTCTTAATATATACATACCGGGTTCAAATTCCTTTGATTTTATCCTGTAACCTGTGCTTATTCTTTCAAATTTCAAATTTATTTTTTTTCCACTCAAATTGAATATCATTATCTTGTCTAAATCAGAAAGTGTTTTTATATAAATATATTTATTTTTTCTTTTATCACACGGATTTGGATAAACTATTATAGAATCAAAAGGGGTAGACTTGTAATAATCCTTTTTAAGATCTAAAACAGCGACACCCTTTAATGTTCCACATATTATTTTAGAATTTTCCTGGTCAATATCAATAACTTCTGAACCAATTGAAAACTGGGGATTTACACCAGGTTCGCTTATTTCCATAATTGAATAAGGACCGGATAAAAATAATTCGTAATCTTTATAACCGTATTTAATTTTGATAAGCCCTTTTAAAGTCAAAACCCATATATCCTTTCTTTTATCAATCTCAACTCCCAGACAGTATCTGTCAGGTAAAATATCTGTTAAATCTAAGTGTAAGGTAAAAGGCTCTTTTTTATAAATATAAAAACCATTTGTTGAAGCAAAATAAACATAATGATTATCAACCTCTATATCAAGTGCACAAAAATTTATCCCAGGGTTTATAATTTCTACTTTATCATCTCCTGGGTCGTAAAGATTTTCTCCTAAATCAATTTTAATTATCTGGGTTGATGGACCTGTAACAGCCCAGATTATTCCATCATCCCATTCAACATCATTTATCCAATCCTGAAAAAATTTTGGTGGAATTACTTGACCTTTAAAACTATAAAATACTATCCCTATTTCTGGACGAGAGGCTATTACAAGGCTTTCTTCTGGTACATATTTGACTGCGGTAAAAGGGTGTGTTGTTTCAAAAATTGTGTCAATAATAGATCCTGTACTATCAAGTAAAAACATTCCTCCGCCACCAAACCTTGCTACAATTATTTTGTCCTCAAATCTTGCCATACCCCTAACCCAGTTATCAAGACCATTAAATATCCTTCCATCATAATATACAATTGAAACACTTTTATATTCACCTACACTTCTGAATCCGCTTGTAAATCCATCTTTATAAAAAATGAGAGAGGAAACCATATTTGATGCAAGTTCCCTTATTTTACCTTTTAAAGAATATAAAGAATCACTATAAACAAAAATACCTTTACCTGTATTAAGGTCTTTTCTTCCACGATTTCCTGCAAAAATCTTGTTTTTATAAACATAAACCCTGTTCCATTCCGTAGAGTTAAAAATTTCTTTGCTTCCTTGCGGTGTCCAATAAAATACACCTGTATGAGTTCCAAGAAAATACCCGGAGTCAGCTTTTGTTATATCGTATATTTTTGCCCAGTCCATATGATGAGAAAGAAAAGGATAAACATAAAAACCTTTCTGAGTAAGAATAAAAAGAGAATCACCACAAACTTTAATAGAATTAATAATAGAAGTATCTGAAATTAAACTATAAGGGGGAAAACCCGCCATAAACTCGTCAAAAGACTCGTAATATAGTGAATTCTTACTTGCTAAAAAAATGGTATCTTTTAAAATAGCAACATATTTTATTAAATCGTTATTGCTCCACTCAGGAGTTCTTATAAAATAAATCTTATCATCATCAATCTCCTCAGTTTCCTTTGTATCAATGAGTTTAAGAGAAGTTGTATCACATATAATAAGGTAATTTTTATAAAAAAGGATATCAAATATATAAGTTGAAGCAATTTGAGAAAAATTGTAATGATAAAAATTACCTTCTTTAAAATAGGAAATCCCTTTACTTTTATAACTTATCCATATTCCACCAAATGGAGATATTTCAAGGTCAGTTATTTCATTTTCTAAAAGACCCTCTGAACCACAATATTTTTCAATAATAGAATCCTTCTCCATATTCACTAAAAGAAGGCCACCATTTGTTCCCGCATATAAAATTGAATCTTTTATAATAAAAGAAGTAATATCACCTGAATTTGTATAATGTGTCCATCTAAAAGAAAACAAAATTAAAAAAATTACCTTTTCCATAGTTAAATTATAAAGTTAAATGTTTAGAATTCTCAAACATAAAAATTTGGAATAAAATGTTTTTTTTCTTTATAATTAATTTATTATGAAAGAATTCTGTCTTTGGTTCACAGGAATTCCATGCTCGGGTAAATCAACCCTTGCAAAAAAAATTAAAGAGAAACTTGAAGAGATTGGTAAAAAGACTTATCTTTTGGATGGAGATATAATAAGAAAAGAACTCAATATTGATCTTGGTTTTTCTGAAAAAGATAGAAAGGAAAATATAAGAAGGGTATCTATTGTTGCAAAAATTTTAACAGAATGTGAGGTTATTCCAATTGTTGCTCTCGTATCACCTTTTAGGGATGCAAGAGAGAAGGCAAGGGAGAAAATAGAAAAATTTGTTGAAATATATGTAAAAGCACCTCTTGAGGTGTGCATACAGAGGGATACAAAGGGAATGTATAAGATGGCAATTGAAGGTAAAATTAAAGGTTTCACAGGAATAGATGACCCCTATGAAGAACCCTTAAACCCTGAAATTGTATGTGAAACTCATAAGGAAAGCATTGAAGAATGTGTTGATAAAATATTAAATTTTTTAGAGAGTAAAGGTTATATAAAAAGGGGTTACACGAAAGAAGAGGAGGAAACCATTAAAAAGAGGCTTGAAGAACTCGGCTATATATAATGGATGAATCTATTTTTATTAAAGTTAAAATATCTTAAATTCTTTTTTAAGGAAAAGGAGTACAGGAAATTTTTAATTCCACTCCTTATCTTTTTACTTTTTTTATTTGGTTTTATAAAAATACTAACAAAAATATTCTCAATTCTAAAAAATATACCAGTTCTTGGAGAAATAATAGGGATTAAAATACTTGACCTTGTATTCTTTTCATTATTCTTCTTTTTAATTCTGTCAAATGCTATAACAGCCTTTGGAACTTTTTTAAAAGATAAAGAGATTGAATTTCTTATCAAATTTCCACTAAAAAGAAATAAAATATATCTATTTAAATTTATAGAAACAATCATTTATAGTTCATGGGCTCCCTGTTTTTTAATATTACCACTCCTTTATTCTTATTTTAAAGTATTTTCGGTTCCCTTCCTTAAGATCTTTTTAATAATCCTCTCTTTACCCTTTTATTTATTAATACCTTCATTTTTAGGAATCCTATTTTTAATAATAATTCTTAAACTCTTTCCTAAAATTACAAGAGAAGGTATAATGATGATGCTCACGATTTTCTTTGCACTTTATCTTTTTCTCTACACAAAGATTTTCAGACCGGAAATTTTTAAATTATTTAAAGAAATTGAGGATATAAACTTCCTTGCAATATATCTTCAAAAACTTGGAGGTATATCACCATATTTTTTGCCCTCAAGATGGATTATCAATTTTTTAAATTATGATGGAATTTACCTTTTATTAAACTTTTTTCTTTTCCCTATCTCTCTCATTTTTCTTTCACCTGTATTTAACCTTGTTGAACAAATTCAAACAGGAGAGGAAAGCAAAGGAATTTATAAAAAAGTATTTAGAATTAAGGCTCCGATTTTCTATTCAAAAATGTTTCAGATATGGATTAAAGAAATAAAAAGTATAGTAAGGGATTTTTCTCAATTCTCTCAGGCAATATTTTTACTTGTTTTAATTTTATTCTATATAATCTCTATAAGAAGAACACCTATTTATTTCACACATCCTTTATGGCATATTTTTATTGGAATTGGAAATTTTCTTTTCTTAGGTTATCTTTTTGCAACACTTTCAATAAGGTTTTTATTCCCTACATATTCCCTTGAAGGAAAAGGAATAAAATTCTTAAAAATTTCTCCAATTAAGGGAAGTTTTTATATATCTTCAAAAATCATCATCTGGCTTTTAATTTTTGTATTTTTAACTTATCTTGCTTATAATTTTACAATCAATTCTCTTAATTTAAAAATGCCGGAGATTTTCAAAAAATATTTTAATCTCACACTTTTAATTGAATCAATTTCACTTAGTGTAATTTCCATATCAATTGGGATAATGTATCCATCATTGAATGAAACAAATCCTTCAAAGATTGCCTCAAGCACAGGCGCATTTTTTGCAGCAGTTATAACTATACTTTATGTTTTTTTAATGGATTCAATAATAGCAAACCCTGTTTACATTTATGCAACAAAAGGCTATATTTACAATATATTTCCAAATTTTTTAATGATACTTTTTATATCAATCTTTTTAATAGTTATATTCTTTTTAAGTGGTATAAGGTTTTATAATAAAAGGGAGGTATAATGGGGAGGATACTTGGAATAGATTATGGAAAAAGATGGATAGGAATTGCTATATCAGATCCATTAAAAGTAATAGCAAATCCATTAGAGGAAATAAATTTAAAAGAAAAAGATCTATTAGAGGAACTTGCGAAGATTTTAAAAGAATTTAAGATAGAGAGAATAATAATTGGTCTTCCTCTTACAATGTCTGGAAAAGAAATAGATATATGTAAGGAAATAAAAAAAATTAAAGAGGAAATTGAAAAAAAATTTGAAGTTGAGGTGATTTTATGGGATGAAAGATTCACAACAAAGATTGTGAAGGATTTAAAGAAAGAATCTCATAAAAATGCAGCAGCAATTTTGCTTCAGGATTATTTAAATTCATTAAAAATGAAAAATGATAATTGAATTACCCGAAAGTGTTTATAAATATATAGCAGCAGGGGAAGTGATAAATTATCCTTCAAATTGTGTTAAAGAACTTATTGAAAATTCAATAGATGCAGGTGCTGATAGAATCTATGTGAAAATTAAAGAAGGGGGTAAAAAAAGGATTATAGTAACTGATAACGGAACGGGCATAAACTATGATGAGGTTGAAATTGCGGTAAAAAGATATACAACTTCAAAGATTAAAACTCTTGAAGACCTTGGAAGGCTTACAACATTTGGATTCAGGGGGGAGGCACTCCATTCAATCGCCACTGTATCAAGATTAACAATAAGGACAAGTACAAACACTTCTGGAATGGGTTATGAATTTTACTTTGAAGATGGAATCTTAAAGGAAAAAAAACCCTGCCCATTAAATAAAGGTACTACCTGTATTGTTGAAGATTTATTTTATAAATTTCCTGCAAGAAGAAAATTTCTTTCAGAAAAAGAAAATGAGACAAAAAGGATAATAGAGGTATTTATTCAATTTGCAATTGCAAATCCCCACATTTCTTTTATACTTGATGACGAGGAAGAGAGAATTTATAATCTTGAAAATGCAAATAGTGTTAAAGAAAGACTTACTCAAATATATGGAGAAGAATTTTTAAAAGAATTTTATGAAATTAAAGGCGATTTAAAAAATTTTTCTTATTATATTTTTATTTCAAAAAAAGAATTTTTAAAGACCTCGCCCAAGATAAAATTTCTATTTGTCAATCAAAGACCGGTACTGGATAGAAAAATGAGTCAGGTTTTAAATAGCATATATAAAACTTACGAAAGATATCCAGATTATATTTTATTTCTCTTTCTTTCGCCAAAAGAAATTGATGTGAATGTTCACCCCCAGAAGATAGAAGTGAAATTTTCAAACTCCTTGAGGATATATCAAAGAATAAAAGATGATATTGAAGAAAAAATAAAAGAAAAGGTGCTTGAACCAGTTTATTCTTTTAAAATAAAGGACTTAAAAAGTGAAATAAAAAGATTTGTTAAAGAGGAAGTAAAACAACTTGAGTTTGGAGAAATCCCAAAAGAGGAAGAAAAGATAAGGATTGATTTTAAAAATATATATCAGATTGATAAAAAATATATTGTTTTAATAATGGATAAAGGGATAGTGATAATTGACCAGCATACTGCCCATGAAAAAATCCTTTACGAAAAATTAAAAAAAAGGAATTATACTTCACAAAATCTTTTGTTCCCGCTTGTTTTCAATCTTGACACAAGCCTTATGAGAACACTTACAAGATTCCATGAAAACCTTGAATTGCTTGGCTTTGGAATAAGTATATTAGGAAAGAATACTATTTCACTTGACAGGATCCCTTCAATTTTCAAAAATTTTAAAAGGGAAAATTTTGTTGAAATATTAAATGAAATTAAGGGTGAAAAACCAAGAATTGATATTGAGAACTTACTTAAAGTAATTGCGTGTAAATCCGCAATAAAATCGGGAGATAATTTAAATGAGAATGAAATGCTTGTTTTGATTTCAGAACTATTTTCCCTTGAGGACCCAATTTTCTGTCCCCATGGAAGACCTATAATTTATGAGATGAGTATTGATGAAATTGATAAAAAATTTGGAAGATAAAAAAATAATTCCTGCAATAATAGGACCAACAGGTTCTGGAAAAGGAAGAATTGGATTTGAAATTGCAAAGGAACTTGGATTTTCAATAATTTTATGTGATTCAAAAAAAATTTATAGATATATGGATATTGGAACGAATAAGCCGAAAAAAGAATGGAGAGAAGTTGTTAAATATTACATGATTGATATAAAAAATCCTGATGAATATTACAGTGCAGGAGATTATACAGAGGATACAAAAAAATTAATTGAAGAATTAACTAAAAAAAATGAAAAATTTTTTATATTAGGCGGTGGAACCCTTTATTTAAAGGCTCTTTTTGAACCATTTATAGAAGGGATAAAGGTAAGCCCCAAGATAAGGAAAAAAGTTGAAGAGGAAATTGAAAAAGAGGGTCTTTATAAAATGTGGGAAAAAATGAAAGAAATTGATATAAAAAGGGCATATAAGGTATCACCAAACGATAAATTAAGGATTGCAAGATTTTTTGAAATATATTATCAAACTGGTAAGAAATTCTCAGAAATTGAGGCTCTGAATGTGGAAAAAGATTTTGTTCCGCTTTATATAGGAATTAAAAAAGATAGAAAACTCATTTATAAAAGGATTGAGGAAAGGGTTTATGAAATGATGGAAGAAGGATTTTTAGATGAAGTTAAAAGGCTTCTTTCCATGGGCTATTCTTTAAAAAATAAAGCATTAGATAGTCATGGCTATAAAGATTTAATATGGCATTTAGAAGGAAAGATTTCTCTTGATGAAGCAATAAGGCTCACAATAAAAAGAACAAAGGAATATTCAAAAAGGCAGATGAGTTTTTTTAAAAATTATTTAAAATATAAAGTTTACTGGGTTGAGGAAAATGAAAAAGAAAAAATAAAGGAAGGGATAATTGAACTGTTAAGGAACTATAACCTTTAATGTTTTATTTTCGCATTCTATTTGAACAGGGATTTTCCCGCAGGGTTCTGAATCAAGATGATAGTATGCATCACCAGTTATTTTTATATTTTTACCTTTATATATTTCAACACTCCCAAAAGTATGATGGATCCCAAGCAATAGTCCAAAGAAATAGTTTATATCATTCCAGAAACCTGCTTCTCTGAAAAGAACAACATCTAAAACTCCATCAAAGGGATTTGCATCAGGTGCTATTTTCATATGACCACCATAATTAGGGATATTTGAGACAACAACCTCGTAACATTTTCCATAATAAATTCCATCTATTTCAACATCAATTGGTTTTGGCTCATAGAGTGGGTATTTTACAATTCCCATCACAACATGAGCGGTTGCACCAAAGGCTTTTTTAAACTCTTGAGGCAATTGATGGATTGTGAAACCATCTAAGCCCGCACCAAATACCATATGGAAATACCTTTTGTTATTTTCATTCTTCCTGACAATACCCAAATCAAACTCCTTTACATTTCCATTAATAACCACATCCAGTGCCTTCATTATATTCATAGGTATTCCTTGTGATAGGGCAAAAACATTTGTAATCCCTATTGGCAAAATTCCAATCTTCACATTTTTCCCTGCACAGATATTCGCAACTTCATTAAGCGTCCCATCACCACCTGCACTTATTATAATTTCTGCTCCAAAATCAATTGCCTTCTCAGCAAGTCTTATCCCGTCACCCTGCCTTATTGTTTCCCATAGATAAACATCATAGAATTCACTCAACCTTTTTAATATTTCTTTTTTCTTGCTCTTAAACCTCCTTAGATTTGTTGCTTCTGGGTTTAAAATGATCACGGCTCTTTTCATAAATATTATTATAATTTATGATTGCTTATATTTTCAAAAAGCTTTATAATTATTATATGCTTTATTTAATTTTTTTCATTTTCTCACAGAAAATCTTGATTCCAATGGATGATTCCCAGATTAACCATTTAAAAGCGTATGGAATTGTTTACAATCTACTTTTAAAAGGGGTAAATGTTGAATGGCTTTTATACTACAGGGGCGGCTCTTTTTTAACAGAGGCAAATGAAGAAGTTAAAAAAATGTGTGTTGATTTTGGAGTGAGTTTTGAAATAATGAGCGACCTTGAAACTACAATACTCTATGATAAAATTGAAAAAAGTAATATGAATAGAATAATACTTGAGACTGCCCCAAAACTTGCAGTATATATCCCACCTTATGCAGAACCCTGGGATGACGCAGTTACTTTAGCCCTTGAATATGCAAAAGTTCCTTATGCAAGAATATATGATGAAGAAATAATTAAGGGTGAATTAAAAAATTATGATTGGCTCCATATGCACCATGAGGATTTTACAGGACAGTACAGCAAATTCTATCCTGCCTATGGAAATACAGAATGGTATAGAGAAATGGTGGAAACTGATAAAAAGATAGCAAAAAAACTTGGATTTAAAAGTATTCAGGAACTAAAAAGGGAAATTTGTGTAAGAATAAGGGAATTTGTGAGAAATGGTGGATTCCTGTTTTCAATGTGTCTTGCACCAACCACAATGGATATTGCACTTAGTGCAAATGATGTTGATATATGCGATACTCCTTATGATGGTTCTCCACCTGACCCAAATGCAAATAATAAACTTGATTATAAAGAATGTATTGCCTTTGAAAATTTTAAAGTTTATACTTCTTATTCAGTGAATGAGCATTCTGATATAGATGTTTCTGATGAAGCAATTTTAAGAGGACCAGAAAGTTATTTTACTCTGTTTGAATTCTCTGCAAAATATGACCCTGTACCTTCAATGCTTGTTCAAAACCATATGAATGCTATTAAAGAATTCCTTGGAAGAGATACAGGATTTAGAAAGAATTTGTTAAAACCAAGGGTTGTAATACTTGGAGAAGTTAAAGGAACTAGCGAGGTAAAATATATTTATGGAAGTTTTGGGAAAGGATTTTTTACATACTTAGGTGGTCATGACCCTGAAGATTATCAACATTTTATAGGGGATCCCCCAACTGATCTTTCAAAATATCCAAACTCACCAGGTTATAGATTAATCTTAAACAATATTTTATTCCCTGCGTCTCAACCAAGAAAATTAAAGACTTAAATCTTCATTTGTTATAATAAAGGTAACAGGACCATCATTTGTTATTTCAACCTTCATTTTCACACCAAACATGCCGGTTTTTACATTAATACCAAAATTTTTCAACTTAAACTCAAGAACTTCAAATAATTTTCGTGCATTTGCCGCCTCCATTGCATTGTCAAATGATGGTCTTCTGCCTTTTTTTAAAGAAGCACAAAGAGTAAAATTAGGAACAAGAAGTATTTCACCCTGAACATCGCTTATGCTTTTTCCCATTTTACCTTGCTCATCCTCAAAAATTCTTAAATTTTTTATCTTATTTGCCATCTTATCAACATATTCCTCTTTGTCATCTTTACAAAAACCAACGAGTATCACATATCCCTTACCTATTTCAGCATGCTTTTTATCATCTATTTTTACACTCCCTTTTAAAACTCTCTGAATTATAGCTATCATACAAAAATTTTTTCCATTTTTTTCAAAAGATTAAAACTCTCTTTATTTCCAATCTTTGCCTCTTTTATAATCCTCTCTAAAATTTCTATTGTTTTATCATAATTTTTTATATCAATCGGGTAAGGATGTCTATCCTTACCCCCATGTGCAAATGAATACTTTGCAGGATCATTAAAAGACAAAGGAGAAGAATAAAGTAAATTTGCTAAAAGGGAAAGCGCCCTTAATGTCTTTGGACCGGTCCCTTTTATTAATAAAAATTCTTCTAAATCAGAGGGTTTTTTTTCATATGTTTCTATTAAAACCTTTCTTAAATTCTCAGGATTTATATCTTCTAAGAGTATCTCATGTCTTTTAGGGAGTTTCTTTGTCTTTAAAATCTTAATTTCTTTTATAACTTTATCAGGGTTTTCCTTTGAGATCTCAACAATTAAATTTTGAGTTTCTATTACATCTTTTGAGGTTAAATTTAATGTAAAGTTTTTCTTATCGGTTATAATTCCACTATGTGGTTCTATAAATAAATTATCTATATCACTTATCCAGTGATACCTTCTTGCAAAAGAAGTTTTTTCATTCATTCCTTGCTGAATTACACACCATTTTTTATCCTTTGTAAATATAAATGTATGATGATAGAGATTATATCCATCTTGAACCAGGGTATTATCAATCTTTGCTGTCAATTTTGAAATCTTTATGAAATAAAAAGGTTCAAATCCCTCTTTCTCACATATTATTTTAATTTCATCGGGTGTTTTTAAAGATACTCTACCTTTTCCTCCTGCAACAAATACTGGCAGATTTCTTTCCCTAAGACCTTCTTTAATTGCACCTGTTAAAACTGTTGTAAGTCCAGAGGAATGCCAATCAAACCCAAGAAAACATCCAAAACCTTGAAACCATAGAGGATTTGAAAATCTTTTTAAAACTTCATCTTCTCCAAACTCATAATAAATTGCCTCAATTATTAAAGAGCCGAGTTTTTTCATTCTTTCAAAAAGCCAGCGTTGCACTTTCCCAAAATGAAGCGGTAAATCTATCTCTTTCTTAATCATCTTTAACTGCATAAATTATTTCTGCACTTCCTATTGGATGCGGAGCAATCCCAAGAACTTTTTCATTTCTTAAAGAAGTTATAAGGGGATGATACAAAAAGACACAGGGGGCCTCTTCAAGCACTTTTTCTTCTATAATTTTATAAATTTCTTTCCTCTTTGAAATATTTCTTTCTCTTCTTGCTTTTTCAATTAAATCATCTATTTCTTTATTTTTAAACCTTGTATGGGTTCTGCAAGAAGAGTGAAAAAGAGGGAATATAAAAGAATCAGGGTCAGGAGTATCTGCTCCCCAACCTATTATTATTGAATCAACACCCTCACCCTTTGATGTTTCTAAAAGTTTTTTCCAGCCGAGTTCTTTCGTTATAACATTTATATTCAATTCTGAAAGAGACCTTTTAACAAAATCGGCTGCCTTTCTATAAACTTCTCTATCACTGTAATATAAGGCAAACTCAAAACCGTTTTTAAACCCTGACTTTTCTAATAATTCCTTTGCTTTCTCTATATTTTTTTCATAACCTTTAATTTCAGAGTTATAAAATTCATAACCTGGTGGGAAGACCGACTTTGCCGGTATGCCATTCCCTTTCAAAATCTCATATACAAATTCCTGAGAAGAGATGGCGTAACAAATTGCTTTTCTTACTTCTTTAATATTAAATGGCTCTCTTTCATTATTAAAATCTATCCTGTGAATTGAAAGGGTGGGCACTTTTTGTACATATTTATTATACTCAGGGAATTTATTTCTGAGTTCTTCTATTTCCAGTGGTGATAACTCAAGATAATGAATTTTGCCATCTATAACACTCTCTACACTCCTTTCTTGCGGATTTATCAAATATTCAACAATATCAAAATAAGGAGTTCCATAGAAATATTTATTAAATCTTTCAAGAACAATTTTTTCACCCTTTATATATTCTTTTAAAACATAAGGTCCACACCCATAAAGTTTACCCCCGTCATCGTATGTTACACTTATACTTGAAAGAGTCAAATTTGAAATAAAAGGGGCAAAGGGATACTCAAGGTAAATTTCAATTTCCTTTTCATTAATTATTTTTATTCCTTCAATTTCGCTCTTTATCCCTCTTATATAATCCTCAGCGCCTTGGATCATCAAGAAGAAATCTTTATAAACGCCTTTAAGAGTTTTTTTAAAAGATTCATAAACTTGAGAAATTGTGAGTTTTTTATTATTATGAAAATAAATATCTTCTTTTAATTTTAATTTATATCTGAGCCCATCACTTGAAATTTCAAAGTTTTGAACAATTAAAGGTAAAATCTTTGTTGAAATTGGTGAAAGAACAAAAAGAGTATTATGAATTTTTGATATTACTGTGTTTGAAATGGCATCCTCTGAAAGATAAGGATTTAAAGTTACGGGATCAGCAGTTAAAACAAGTTTTAAAATTTCTTTTTTCTTCTTTTGGATTTCTGGAATTTCAAAAGTCTTTGCTTTTTGAGTAACTTTAAAGAATTCTTCAATCTTCCCTTTTATAAGTTTAATTTCTTCTTTTATCCCTTCATCATATTTAGAAAATTCATCAATAATTCCTTGAAAATTTTCCTTCCATTCATAAAGTTTTCTTTCAAAACTTAAAAGATGGTTTGTCATTTTAAATATATCTTCAATCTTCTCACCAAGATGAGAAATTTCTTCTCCAAGATTTTCTGTCCTTTTTAAAGTATCGGTAAATTCAATTTCAAAACCTTTATAGACCCTACTTTTTTCTAATGAATGAATTATTTCTATAATTTCTTTAATATTTTTTTCAGCATCATAAATTAAAGACTTCAATTCCTTAGGAGTTGTCTCCTCTTCAAGGAATGCCCTTTTTGCTTCTATCATTGAATAAATAGATAGAATCTCCCCATCTTTAATTAAATTCTTAAATAAAAATCCTGACTTTTTGAGAAATTTAACTTCATCGCCTGTTTTCCTCTCAATCCTCTCTAATTCTTCAAAATATTTAAATATTTTTCTTATTGAATCCAAAATGGAATAGCATTCCTTTTCCATTAAATTCATGTTATTTTTAAAATCCTCACCAAAGATACTCTCTATTTTTTTAACCCCTTCCTTAAACTCTTTTTCTTCAAAAACGAAATATTTTTCAAAACCTTTTTTAAGTTCGCTCCAATTATTCAAATTATCCTCAATTATTCCTATCCCCTTTTCAACACCTTTTATAATATTCTCAAAATCTTTTAAAAGTAAATTTATCTTTTCTTGCGGGAAATTCCTTTTTTCCTCGTTTTTAATATTTTTTAAGATATCTTCATTAAACTCTATTGTTTCATAGATGCCACTAACAAGAGAAAATAGATTAAAGGCACTATCTCCAACATTCATTGTTTCTTCATTTAGGACTACAAATTTTGAAAAAAAATCAAATAAATTTTTTAAATTTGTTTTTAAATCTGAAATAAAAACTGAAATACTTTCATAATATCCTTCAAAAATTTTCTTATTCTCTTTGATGCTTTCAAAAAGCTCGGTGAAAAATCTCCTTTTTGACATAATATAATCTATTTCCTCAATGAATCCAGAAGAAAGATTTTCCGAATTTTCATAATACCCTTTTAGATTGGAAAGATAAGTTCTGAACTCCTCTATTTTCCTTTTTGCCCTATTTGTAAGTTTTGAAAGTTCCTGAGCCACCACCTCTAAGCCTTTCCCCTCTTCACCAAGATGATATGCCTTTATTTCAACATTTCTTGAAGTAAAAAATATATCCTCAAAAATATTTATTAAATCATTACCCAGTCT
>CBFGJO010000030.1:0-17362 GCA_965649125.1 Caldifarciminota bacterium
TCATAATTTTCTCCGTATACTCTGCATATCATTCCTATTATAATCAATTTTATTATTTTTTTCATAACTCCTCCTTTTAAATTGATAAAAATTATAAAGGAAATAACTGTGAATATTCAATTTTGTTATTTTTTTATATGATTATCCTGTAGAGGAAATTGAGATTTCTTTTTAAGGTGGCTTATAATTATAAAATAAAAAGGAGGTTTTATGGAAGAAAAAGAGATAGGAAAGGTATTGGATTATTATGCAAAAATAGGGGTTGTAGCAATTGAAATTATTGAGGGCGAAATAAAGATTGGTGATACATTACATTTTAAAGGGGCAAACACTGATTTTACCCAGGTTGTTGAATCAATGCAGATAGAACATAAACCAGTTCAAATTGCTAAAAAGGGTGATAAAGTCGGGATAAAGGTAAAAGAACGTGTTCGTCCCCATGATAAAGTTTTTAAAGTTATAGAATAATCAAATATTTATCCATAAAGTTTTATAAGAAGAAATTTTAACTTTTCCCATTTCTCCTCTTAAAGGTTTTACATTTTCTCTCTTTGTATAAATCACTTCAATTTTCCCTTTCTTTTTTGAAAACTCTGCTACAATCTTTGCTGCATAAAATAAATCTTTATCCGGAACAGTTTGGTTCTTATTTCTCTTTAATATTATATGTGGACCTTTATAATCCTTTATATGGAGAAAATAATCCCAGGGTTTTGCAAAATGGAATGTTAATTCATTTGCCTCTTCTTTATTCCTTGCGACATAAATTTTAAATCCAGAAGGTGAAATAAATTCTATAAATTTCCTTTTTTTCTTTTCTTTCTTCTCTTTTACTTTCTTAAGTTCTTCAATCTTCTTTAAAATTTTTTTTATTTTTTCTTTTTTATTCTTATAAATCTCAAAATATCTTTTAGCTGCTTTCAAAGGTTCTTTTTTAATTTCAACTTCATATTCTCTACCATTTTCAAGATCTTTTAACTTAAATTTTCCTTCCTTACCTTCAAGTTCACTTTTATACAAAATACATAATTCACCCATTTTCTTATATTTTTCATAATCCTTTTCTTTTGAAATTTTTTTCTCAAAAAATTCAATTTTTTTAATTATTTCTTTCTGAATCTCTTTTTTCTCTTCCTTTTTCTCTTTTTCATAAAAACCAAAAATTTTTTCAACACCTTCTGAAAAATTATTAAAACTTTCCACTTTACCCTTTATTTCCCAGGGAGATAAAATCAAAGGTTTTTCTTCTTTATGTAAAAGATAAAATATTTTAACATTTAAAGGATCCAGTTCTTTTAACAAATCTTTGAGTTTCTCTCCAAAAATTTCAAAATATTCATTAAAGTATTTTTTTACATAATCTTCCCATCCATTATTTTCTATATCAAATAAATTTATTTTCTCTTTCGGGAATGAATACTCTTTACTTTTCCATTTACCTTTTAAATCATAAATAACATTATAATTCTCATCGGTTATTATCAAATTTTTAAATCTACCCAAAAGTTCAATTATAAATTTTCTTTTGATCGGTTCATATAAGGGAGAAATGCCCGAGATACTCAATATAAAAACTCTTTCACCTTTTTTATTCTCCACTTTTTCTATTTTAAAATTTTCTATAAATTTTGAAAAGATAGCCTTTTTACCACTTATTTCTTTAAATGGTAAAACTGAAATCCTGTAAAAATTGTTTGATAAATTTATCTTTAAAATTTTCGTTTTTAAAATTAAATAAAAATTTTCTCCCTCTTTTAAAACCTTTGATATCTTCTCTCCTTCTAATTCTTTTAGATCTTTTAAAATTAAGAAAGCATAGAGTTCAGAAAAAGATGGATATTTCACGTTCAAAAGATTCTATAGAATCTGCAGCGTGAACTGCATTTTCTGTAATATTCTCACCAAACATGTATCTTATCGTTCCACATCTTGCTTTTTTTGGGTCAGTTTCTCCTACGAGTTCCCTTAATTTTTCTATTGCATTTTCTTTTTCTACAATCACTCCAACAACTTCTCCTCCTTTAATAAAATTTATAAGTTTATTAAAAAAATCTTTTCCCTTATGGGGCATATAAAGTTTTTCTGCTTCTTCTTGCGTTAACCTTTTCATTATTATCCCTTTTATTTCAAACCCATTTTCTTCAAGAATCTCTATTATTTTCCCAATTTTCTTTTTCTTCACAGCATCTGGCTTTATAACAAGTAGACTTCTTTCCCTCATATTTTGTATTTCTTAACATAATATTTTACAAAATTTTTAATACTTCTATCATAAGTCTTTTCAATATCAGGGGGAAATACGCATCCGGGAAGTTCATCATGCGATAAATGATATTTTAAACATTCACAGCATATTCCCTTACGCGAGCAGGGTTCATATGTGCATGTACATTCTTTTAAATTTCTTTCCTTTTTACATTCCATTTTTCTCCTCCCTTGTTAAAAGGGAAACAATTATAATTGCAAAAAATGAAAAGAAAAAGCCTGGAACAAGTTCATAAATTAAATTCTTTAAAAAAGGAATATTATACCATAAAATTATTGTTAGACCACCTACTATCATTCCAGCAAATATCCCCCATTTTGTTGTTCTTTTCCATAGGATTGAAAGTATTATTGAAGGACCAAAGGATGCCGCAAGTCCTCCCCAGGCATAAAGAACAAGCCAGTAAACAAGAGTCTGTGCTTTCAACGCCAAAATGAAAGCAATCACTCCTATAATAAATGTTAATATTCTTGAATATAAAACAAGTCTTTTTTGACTCTCTTCTGGATTTATCATTTTTTTATAAATGTCCTCAATGAAAGAAGATGTTACAACGAGGAGTTGGGAATCAGCAGTTGACATTATTGCAGAGATCGCACCTGCAATTATAATCCCTGCTATATATGGATGTAAAAGTGTTTTTGCAAGCATTGAAGTTATATGTTCTGGATCCTCAATTTTCCCTGTTAAGATTGGGATTCCAGCAATTCCAGTTAATATTGCACCAGTTAATGCAAAGAGTGTCCATGTCATTGCAATAGTTGCTGCTTTTTTAACCTCTTTTTCAGATTTTATTGCCATATACCTTGCGAGAATATGGGGCTGACCTGGATATCCAAGTCCAATTGCAAGACCACCTATTATAACTCCTAAAACCATTGCAATCCCTGCTTCACCTCCTGAAAGAGAAAATACAAATCCTTTTATATTCCTTGAAGTTTCAATGAATTTTTCAAAGCCACCAAGATTTAATATTGCAGTAACCGGTAATATTAAAAGTGCAGAAAGCATAAGAATTGCCTGAAAAAAATCAGTGATTGCTACTGCAAAAAATCCTCCTAACATTGTATAAAATGTAATCATTCCTATTCCCACAAGCATTCCATAAATAGGGGGAACACCAAAAGCAGAAGCGATTACTTTTCCACTTCCTAAAATTTGTGCAGATATGTAAAATGTAAAGAATACGATTATAAGAATAAAAGAAGTTATTCTTAGAATTCTTGTTTTGTCATTAAATCTTGATTCAAAATAATCTGGTAATGTTAAAGCATTATATTTTTCAGATAGTTTCCTTAAAGGAGTTGCTATTATAACCCAGTTAAATAATGAACCAATAAAACATCCTATTCCTGCCCATATTGCTCCCAATCCCATTTTAAATGCCTGTCCTGGAAGACCTATGAGTAGCCATGCTGAGAAATCCGTTGCTTTTTCAGAAAGGGCAATTATCCATGAGCCAAGTTTTCTTCCGCCAAGGACAAAATCTTCAAGTGTCTTTGTAAATCTTAAAGTTATAATTCCTAAAAAGAAGAGAATAATTAAATACAAAATAAATACATAAATCATATCATTCAAAAATTTTCACAAGTTCTGAAAGTTTTGTGCTGATTATATTAAGTTCCTGTGCTTTCGCGGCTATTTCTTCTGAACTTGCTGATAATTCTTCTGCAAGGGCACCTATTTCTTCAAACTTTTTGAAATTCTCATCATAAAGGATTAAAATTTCTCCCATCTTAATTATTATATCCTGAAGTTTTTCAATATCTTTTTTCATCAATTTTGGAAATTCTTTAACCTTTTCTGAATAACTCTTTAAATTCTTTTGAATTTCCTCCATATAGAGATTTATTTCATCTATTCTTTTATTTCTTTCTTTTTCAATTTCTTCGTATCCTAAAAATCCTTTTCTGATTTTTAAAATTGTTTCTTCACCTTTTGTAAATTCTTCTTGAATCTTTTTAGTTAAATTTTCTCCTGTTTCTGCAAGTTTTCCAATCTCTTCTGCAATTATTCCAAAACCGCTTCCTCTTTCCTCAAATCTCGCTGCTTCAATTGCTGCATTTAAAGAAAGAAGTCTAGTTTTCGTTGTGTAATCAACGATGAATTCAATAAATTCCTGGATCTTATTATAAGAATCCAAAAATTTTTCAAATTCCTCCTTTATTTCGCTATATTCTCTTGAAAAGTTTTGTTCTAATTTTTTCAAAGTCAAATAAGAATCTCGTATAGTTAAAGCCTTGTTCTCAAGCTCTTCAAAGGATGAGATTAGTTTTTCTGCTTCATCTCCCATCCTTTCCATTGTTTTCCCTATATTTTCAAGTATTTCAAAATTTTTCTGGAGTAAACTTTTTGCATTTTCAAGATTTTGATTTGCCTTTGTTATCTTTTCAGTTATTTCTGTAATACTTGCTGTAAATTCCTGAGTTATTGAAGCGAGATTTTCTGAATCTTTATCAAGAGAAAAGGAAAAATCTTTTAAATTACTTATATTTAATAAAATTTCAACTTGGGATGATAGAGAACTTACAATTCCTTCCAATCTCTTAATATCATCCTCATAAAAATTGTGAGTTTTATCGCTTTCAATATCAAAAACACCGAGAAATCTTTCATTATAGATAAGGGGGAACATAAGTTCACTTTTTACTTCTTCTGAAAGCGGTAGATAATCCTTTTCTTTTGAAACATAAGGTACATAAACAGGTCTTTTTGAATCAATAACTTTCCATACAATTCCTTTTGGTCTTTTAAGAAGGATGGGATTTTTTAAGGCTTCAGGATGGGAAGTAGAATATATTATTTTAACTTCATCCTTATTTTCATAAAGCGCTATATTGAGTCCTTTTATATCAAAGCTTTCCTTTAAAATTTTTTCAATTTCTTTTATAGAATTTTCAAAAGAGAGTTTTTCTCTAACTATCCTTAAAATTTTTCTCTCAAAATTTACCCTATCAAATTGAATTGCCATTTTTATTAAATAGAAAATCAATAGTCCCGATAAAAATATGAAGATAAGAAATAATGTGTTTTCTATATTTATTTTTAAGATGGAAATTCTATAAAATGCGTAAGACCATCCGCTTAATGTAAGTGCAAAGATATGTTCCCATAAGACAATGTAGAAAATATCTTTAAATTTTAATTTGAGTTTAAAAAATTTAGAAAAATAGAAAAAATATGGAAATACAAGACAGAATAAAAGATAAAAGATAAAAGCCTCTTGAAAGGATGGGTTCCCTTTTGGTGGTAAAAACAAACTAAAAATAAGGACACCACTTGCATAAGTAAAGGAATTCCTTATTGCATCTTGAGTATTTACTTTCCTCCATATTTTTTCACCTAAAAAAACACCTATAAGATTTGAAATTCCTGTTACAAATCCTCCTGTATACAGTGGAAATAAAAATGCAAAAATTGGGGTTATTGTGAGAACTGAAAATCTTCTTAAAGATACTCTTATAAGTCTTGCAAAAAAGAAGATCAATGTAAATATAGTAAAAGCAAAAAGATTAAAATGTATATATTTCAAAAATTTATAAAAAAGTAAAGTAATAAAAAATATAATTATCCATGGAAAAACTTCTATCCAGAATATTTTTCTTTCCATTTTTAAACTTTTAAATTATATTTTTAAAAGCAAAAGATTGTCAATCAATTTTTTACTTTTCGTAGGGTTCAGGATGTATTATTATATCAATATTTTTAATTTTTTCTTTTAATTTCTTTTCAATTTCATCACATATCTTGTGCACATCTTTTAAATTTTTTTCTGGTGGAAAAACAAGATGAAGATCAACAAATTTTTTGTCTCCTGACTTTCTTGTTCTAAGTTCATGAAATTCTATAATACGAGAGGAATATAGAGATAATATTCTTTCTATCTCCATAATGTCTTCCTCATCAATTCTTTTATCAAGTACCTCATCCATTGTTTCTATAATTGATTTTGTTCCAAGAAAAATTATATACCCGGAGAATATAATCCCAATTCCAGGGTCAATGATCTTTTTATTGGTGATTAAAACAGTGAAAAGACCAATTATCACACAGAATGTAGTTATACTATCAGAGAAAAGATGCTTCGCATCTGTTTTTATTGCTATTGAATGAATTTCTTTTGCCTTTTTATAAAGATATATACTTCCTGAGAGATTTATGATTCCTGTAATTCCTGAAATTGTTATCCCTGCATTTAATTTTTTAAGTTCAAAAGGTGTAAAAAGTCTTTTAAAAGAGATATAAAGAAGAGAAAAACCCATAAAAAGGATTAAAAATCCTTCAAATAAAGAAGAGATGTATTCCATTTTTTGATGTCCATATGGATGTTCTTTATCCGGAGGCTTTAAAGATTTTTTTATTGAGAAAAAGAGGATTCCTGATGTAATTATATTATTCATTGTTTCAACAGAATCTGTTAGCAAAGCAATTGAATTTGTTAGAAAATAAGAAAGTAATTTTAAAAAGAATACACAAAAAGCAATCCCTATAGAAATTAAGGATAATTTTATCTTTTTAGAAGATGCTTTTATTTCTTAATAAAGGGACTTAAAAGGTCTATTGGTATTGGTAAAATTGTTGTTGTAGCCTTTTCAGCTGCTACTTCTGTGAGAGTTTGTAAAAATCTTAATTGGACCGCAACAGGTTGTTCGGAGATTATTTTTGCAGCTTCATAGAGTTTTTTAGCAGCTTGAAATTCACCTTCAGCAGAGATTACTTTTGCTCTTCTTTCTCTCTCTGCTTCAGCCTGTCTTGCCATTGCTCTTCTCATTTCTTCGGGCAAATCTACATGTTTCACTTCAACAGCAGAAACTTTTATACCCCAGGGGTCAGTATGTTCATCAATTATTTGTTGCAACCTTTGATTTATTTTTTCTCTTTGAGCCAAAAGTTCATCAAGTTCTGCCTCACCCAGTATACTTCTCAATGTGGTTTGAGCAATTTGTGAAGTTGCATAAAGATAATCTTCCACTTCTATTATTGCTTTCTGTGGATCAACAACTCTGAAATATACTACTGCATTTACCTTTACAGAAACATTGTCTCTTGTTATAACATCCTGTGGGGGAACATCCATTACAACTGTTCTTAAAGAAACTCTTACAATTCTATCAACAATCGGGATTATTAAGAAAAGCCCAGGTCCTTTAATACCGTGAAATCTTCCAAGCCTGAATACAACTGCTCTTTCATATTCAGGAAGTACCTTTATTGCTGAAAGAAGTATAAGTATCACAAGAACGATTATAACTCCCCAAAAAGTCATCATTTTTTACCTCCCTCTAATTTTTTAACTTTCAATTTAAGTCCTTCTATTCCTATTACTTCCACCTTTTCTCCCTTCTTTATTTTTTCCTCACTTGTTGCCTGCCATATTTCTCCATGAATAAATACTGTCCCTCCCCTTGCGTCTATATCATTTCTTGCTATCCCTATTTCTCCTATAATCCCTTCTTTTCCACTAACAGGTTTTCTTTTATGTACCTGTATAATCTTTGTAATTACTATTATAAAGAAAACAAGAGTTACAAGTGTAACCCCTGCAATTGCCCATAAGGATATTTTCAAATAGGGTACATCCCTTGAAAATAAAAGTAATGAACCAAAAATGAGGGAGATAACCCCACCAAGTCCAAGTGCTCCATGAGATTGTACTTTTACTTCAAGTAAAAATAAAATCATTGAAAGTAGTATTAAAAGGACACCTGCATAATTAACAGGAAGTGTTTGAAGCGCATATAAGGCAAGGATGAGACATATTGCACCTGCAACCCCTGGAAATATTGCTCCAGGATGGGTTATTTCAAAGAAAAGACCATAAAATCCTAAAATGAGCAAAATATAGGCAATTGTTGGGTTTGAAATTACTGATAATATCTTAGTTCTAAATCCCATTTTATATTCTCTCAATTCTATATCTTTTATCTCTATTGTTTTTTCAATTCCTGCAACTTCAACTTTTTTACCGTTTATTTTTGATAATAAATCCTTTATATCGTTTGCTATTAAATCTATTACTTTTTTGTTAAGGGCATCTTCTGCTGAAATTGAGATGCTTTTCTCAACAAACTCTCTCGCAATTTTGACATTTCTATTCCTTTTTTTTGCAATTGATTCCATATAAGCAATTGCATCATTTAATACTTTCTTCATCATTATTGTATCTTTCTGTGTTTCTCCTATGGTTACAGGATGTGCAGCACCGATATTTGTTCCAGGTGTCATTGCAGCAATATGGGCTGAAATTGTTATAAATGCACCTGCAGAAGCAGCCCTTGCGCCTGCTGGATAGACAAAGATACATACAGGAATTTCAGCATTCATAATCTTTTTTACTATTTCTCTCATAGAAGCATCAAGTCCTCCTGGTGTATCAAGCAAAAGTATCACAACCTCTGCACCCGTTTTTTCTGCCTCATTTATCAAAGATACTATATATTCCTGTGCAGGAGGATGAATTATTCCATCATATTTTCCATATAATATTATTTTTGATAATAAAAATAGACTGAAAAATTTCATCTTTTTTCCCACTCAGTATTTTCAATTATTTCCTTTATAAATTCTTCTTTATTTATTTCTTCTGCTTCTGCTGCAAAATTAAATATTATCCTGTGTCTTAGAACACTTGCTGCAATGTATTTAACATCCTTTATTTCAACAAAATCTTTCCCGTCAAGAAATGCTTTTGCCTTTCCTCCTATTATGAGGAACTGTGATGCTCTTGGAGAAGCACCATAATCTACATATTTTTTAACCTTTTCAAGTTTCGTACTTTCAGGTCTTGTATTTCTTACAAGTTTAATTGCATATTCAAATACATGTTCAGGAACAGGCATTTCCCTTACTTCTTTTTGAATCTCAATTATTTCCTTTTTTTCTAAAATCTTTTGAGGCTCAGGAAATTCATACCCTGTTGTTCTTTTTACAATTTCAATTTCATTATCATAATCGGGATAATATATATAAGTATTAAGCATGAATCTATCAAGTTGGGCTTCTGGTAATGGATATGTCCCTTCCTGTTCTATTGGATTCTGAGTTGCAAAAACAAAGAAAGGCTCTTCAAGAAAATAATCAACTCCATTAACTGTGACTTTTAATTCCTGCATTGCTTCTAATAGTGCTGATTGTGTTTTTGGAGGGGTTCTATTTATTTCGTCTGCAAGTAATATATTCGCAAAGATTGGCCCTTCTACAAATTTAAACTTCTTTTCCTTTGTAAAGGGGTCCTCCTGTAAAATCTCTGTTCCTGTGATATCTGAAGGCATAAGGTCAGGTGTAAACTGTATTCTTGAAAATTTGAGCCCGAGTGTTTTTGCAATTGTATTTATAAGTAAAGTCTTTGCAAGTCCAGGAACACCAATCACAAGCACATGTCCTTTTGAAAATAAAGCCACAAGGAGTTCTTCAATAACTCTTTCTTGATTTACTATCACTTTATGGATTTCTTTCAAAATGATTTCTTTCAATTTTTTAGCCTCTTTAATTCTCATACATCAAAAATAATTTGTGTTTCAATACCTTTATCTTTTTCTTTTATATAAAAATCATGATAAGTAATTGCCTTTATGTTTAATTTCCTTTTATGTTTTTTAGGGTCAAAATTTTCTCCCTTACCAGTTAAAATCAATTTATTTTCATTTTCAAACTTTATTTTAATTTCTTTAAAAACAAATCTTTCAGTTTCAAAAATAAAAAGTAATTCCCTTAGAAGATTTAAAAGCAATTCTTCTTTATTTTCTCCCTCAACTTCAATTCTTTTAAATTCTTTTGCCTTTAAATTCTTTTTTTCTACAAGTAAATTTTCAAAAATTTCAGCACATTTTTTAAATAAAATTTTTTCGTTTTCTGCCCATACTTTTATCCCAAAATCAGCAGTATGTTCAATTTCCCAAAACTTGTATTTTTTCATTAGAATTTAATTATAAGGTTAAATTTTAAAAAAAGTAAAATTGATTTGAAATTTTACATGTTTTTATATTAAAATTATAAACTTTAAATTTTGGAGTAAATATGCCAAGATCACTTAAAAAAGGACCTTTTGTTGATGAGAAAATTTTGGAGAAAATAAAAGAAGCAAAAGAAAAAGGTGATAAAAGAGTGATTAAGACCTATTCAAGGAGAAGTACAATAATACCGGAAATGGTGGGTTTAACGATTGCAGTGCATAATGGTAAGCAATTTATACCTGTTTATATAACAGAGGCAATGGTTGGACATAAATTAGGTGAATTCGCACCTACAAGAATATATAGGGGACATAAGGATGTTAAAAAACAGGTGAAAACAAAACTGGAAGGGTAATGGTGGAAGGGATTGCAAGGATAAAATATTTAAGGATATCATCTAAAAAAGCAAAATTAATAATGGATTTGATAAGAGGGAAAGACCTTAGAGAGGCAGAAAGAATTCTTCTTTTAACCCCGAAAAAGGCTGCAAGACTTGCATATAAGGCGCTTAAATCAGCAGTTGATTCTTATGAAAAAAAAGCAAAAGAAAATGCCTTACCAAAAGAAAGACTTTATGTTAAGGTTGCGAAGGCAGATAAAGGTCCTGAGTGGTGGCTTTTAAGACCCGGATTTAGAGGGGTTCCTGCGCTTGCAAGGAGAAAAACATCTCATTTTACAATAATTATTGGGGAGAAGGAATAATGGGGCAGAAAGTTCATCCATATGGTTTTAGACTGGGTATAATAAAGGATTGGAAAGCCCACTGGTTTGCAGAAAAGAAAAAGTATGTTGAATATCTTGAACAGGATATGAAAATAAGGCAATATCTTAAAGCCCGTTTTAAAGATGCTGCAGTTTCTGATATAATAATAGATAGAGTTCCTGATAAGGTTATTGTCACTATAAAGACTGCAAGACCAGGGGTAATTATTGGAAGAAAAGGGCAAGAGATAGAGATGGTTAGAAAGGAACTTGAAAAGATAACTGGTTGTAAGAATATTCAAGTAGTGGTGAATGAGATAAGGATCCCTGAACTTGACGCGAGTTTAGTTGCTGAAAATATTGTCCAAAAGATAGAGCAAAGAGTTTCACATAGAAGAGCAATGAAAAGGGCAGTTTCTCTTGCAATAAGAATGGGTGCAAAAGGAATTAAAATTCAAGCAAAGGGAAGACTTGGCGGAGCTGAGATGGCAAGAAAGGAATGGTATCTTGTTGGAAGGGTTCCACTTCAGACGATAAGAAGTGATATAGATTATGGCGAAGCAACTGCTTTCACAAAATATGGAACTGTTGGAGTTAAAGTCTGGATATATAAAGGTGATGTTTTAGTTAAAGAAAAAGAGGAAGAATAATGTTACAACCTAAAAGGCTCAAATATAGAAAACAGCATAGGGGAAGAAGAAGAGGTAAGGCAACCGCAGGTTATTATCTTGCATTTGGTGAATATGGTTTGAAGGCTTTAGAACCTGCATGGATTAAAGCAAATCAGATAGAAGCAGCAAGGGTCACAATAGTAAGGCAAGTTAGGAAAGGTGGAAGACTATGGATAAGAGTTTTTCCTGATAAACCTGTTACAAAAAAACCTGCAGAAACAAGAATGGGTAAAGGTAAAGGAAATGTTGATCACTGGGTTGCAGTTGTAAAGCCTGGCAGAATTTTATTTGAAATTGCAGGAGTAAAGGAAGAAGAAGCAAGAGAAATTTTAAGACTTGCTTCTTTAAAATTGCCAATTAAAACAAGATTTGTATCCAGGGAAGATGGTGGAGTATGAAGCCCCATGAAATAAGAGAAATGGGAATTGAGGAAATTGAGAGATATTTAAAAGAACTAAAAGATAAATATTTTGATTTGAGAATGCAAAAAGTCATTGGTTCACTTACAAATCCAATGGAAATCAGAAAAACAAAAAGGGAAATAGCAAGAGTTTTAACAATTTTAAATGAGAAAAAAAGAAGCATAACCGCTGAAAGATTTTCAAAAAAATAATTTAATTCTAAATAATGACACAGATTGAGTTTGCAAAAAAAGGAATTATTACAGAGGCGATGAAACGGGTAGCAGAGGATGAAAATGTTAGTCCTGAGTTTATTAGAGAAAAAGTTTCTAAGGGTGAAATAGTTATCCCATTTAATCCAAATCATGAAACTCTTAAAAAACCGTGTGGCATAGGAACCGGTTTAAAAACGAAGATAAATGCAAATATAGGTACTTCTTTTGATTATGTAAATATAAATGAAGAAATTGAAAAACTAAAAGTTGCAATTGAGCATGGTGCTGATACAGTTATGGATTTATCAACGGGTGGTGATTTAAAAAGAATAAGAGAGGAAATAATTAAAAATTCAATAGTGCCTGTTGGAACAGTCCCAATTTATGAAGCAGAGATAAGAACTGCTCAAGAAAAAGGTAGCATTTTTGAAATGGCATCTTCTTTTCTTTTTAAGGTAATAGAGGAGCATGGTAAATCAGGGGTTGATTTCATTACTGTTCATGTTGGGATTACCCTTGAAAGTTTAAAAAGGCTCAAGAACCAAAAGAGGATAATAGGTGTTGTTTCAAGGGGAGGCGGACTTTTAGCAGTTTGGATGATGCATAATAAGAGGGAAAATCCTTTATATGAGAAATTTGACGAGCTCCTTGATATAGCAAAGGAATATGATATGACTTTGAGTCTTGGTGATGGTTTAAGACCGGGTAGCATTATTGATGCAACTGATAGACCTCAAATAGAAGAACTCATTTTGCTTGGTGAACTTGTTGAAAAGGCAAGAGAAGAAGGTGTACAGGTGATGGTTGAAGGACCGGGTCATATACCAATCAATGAGATTAGAATGAATGTTGAGATGGAGAAGAAATTCTGTAAAAATGCGCCATTTTATGTTCTTGGTCCACTTCCCTGTGATACAGGTGCTGGTTTTGACCATATTGTAGGTGCGATAGGTGGTGCACTTGCAGCAAGTTACGGAGTTGATTTTTTATGTTATGTAACCCCTTCTGAACATTTAGGGTTGCCAAAGGTAGAAGATGTAAAATATGGGGTGATTGCATCAAAAATTGCTGCTCATATAGGTGACCTTGCAAAGGGGGTAAAATCAGCATGGGAAATGAATAAAAAGCTCTCAGAGACAAGATATAAACTTAAATGGGAAGAACAGTTTAAATATATGCTCTTCCCGAAAGAAGCAAGGAAGATATTTGAAGAAAGGAAATCAAATACAAAGGCATGTTCAATGTGTGGACCTTTTTGCCCGATGAACCTTTTTGAAGAATATATGAAAGAAAAATTTTGAGAAGGAAAATGGAGGGTTAAATGGAAGTAAAAGTGCCCGAGTATAAAATTTTGGAGAAAATAAAAGTAAAAAAAGAGGAAAGTGCTCTTATAATTGTTGATATGCAGAACGATTTCGCAAATCCTTCAGGAAAACTTTTTGTTCCTGATACGCAAAAAATAGTAGCATTTATTAAAAAAATCTTAGAAAAAGCAAGAAAAAATAAAATGAAGATATTTTTTACACAAGACTGGCATACAAAATATGACCCTGAATTTTGCATCTGGGGAGAGCACGCTGTTGAAGGAACTTATGGAGCAGAGATAATTGAAGAACTTAAACCCTTAGAAGATGAATTTTTGATTAAAAAATTAAGGTATGATGCATTTTTTGGTACCCCTCTTGATATTTATTTAAGATCTTTTAACATAAATACTCTAATAATTACAGGGACTGTTGCAAATATTTGCGTTTTACATACGATAGGGACAGCCTGTTTACTTGGATACAGGATAATTGTTCCAGTTGATGCAATCTCTGCTATAACAGAATTTGATTACCATCTTTCTTTAAGACAGATTGATTTTCTTTATAAAGGTAAACTTGTGAAAACTGAGGCACTTGAAATAGAGTGAAAATACCAAGGGTTCTTGTAATAGCAGGTTCTGATTCAGGTGGAGGAGCGGGAATTCAGGCAGATATTAAAACTTTAAATTCTATTGGTGTATTTGGAATGACAGCAATTACTTCCTTAACAGCACAGAATAGTAAAGGTGTTTTTGAAATTTTTGACCTTTCCCCTTCTTTTGTTGAAAAGCAGATTGAGGTGGTAGTTGAGGATATAGGTGTTGATGCAATAAAGATAGGGATGCTTTCAAGTAAAGAAATAGTGGAAGTTGTTGTAGAAATGATAAAAAAATATAAAATTAAAAATGTTGTTTTAGACCCTGTAATGAAATCACAAACAGGATACAATTTGATTAAAGAAGAGGCAAAAAAATTACTTATAGAAAATCTTTTACCACTTTCTCTTATTGTAACTCCGAATAAATTTGAGGCAGAAGAGATTTCAGGAATAAAAATAAAAAGTATTAAAGAAATTAAGGAAGCAATTTTTAAAGTTAAAGAAAAAGGAACAGAATGGATTTTAATAAAAGGTGGACATTTTGGTGGAAAATATGCAATGGATTATCTTTCAAATGGTGAAAAGATATATGAAATAAAAACAAGAAGAATTGAAACAGAAAATACCCATGGCTCAGGATGTACCTATGCTTCAGCAATTGCTGGATATATTGCAAAGGGATTTGATGTAGTAAATGCTGTGAAAAAGGCAAAGAAATTTGTATACGGTGCAATAAAAAATTCTCTTAAAATTGGAGGGGGAAAAGGACCTGTTAACCATTTTTGGAAAATAAAAGGAGGTTAAAATGATATTTGTAAAAAAAGGAGAAAGTGAAATTACAAAAGCAATTGTTGAAAATTTTCTTTTAATGTTTAAAGATGCTTTAAAATCGCAGGTTATAATAATTGGAGGAGGGCCTGCAGGGCTTACATGCGCAAGGGAACTTGCAAAAAATAAGATAAGTACTTTAATTATTGAGAGAAATAATTATCTTGGAGGAGGTTTCTGGATTGGTGGATACTTCATGAATAAAGTAACATTTAGAGCACCATCAAATGAATACCTTGATGAAATAGGTGTTAAATATGAAGAAGTTGAAGAGGGACTCTATGTTTCAGATGGTGCTCAAGCATGCTCAAAACTTATTGCTGCTGCATCTGATGCAGGCACAAAATTCTTACAATTAACGGATTTTGAAGATGTGATAATAAGAGAGGAAAATGGAGAGATAAAAGTAAAAGGTGTTGTTGTGAACTGGGCAGGGGTAAGAGGTCTTCCAAGACAGATTACCTGTGTGGATCCCATCGGTCTTGAATCAGATTTTGTTGTTGATGCATCAGGTCATGAAGCCCATGTGGTCAAATCCCTTGAAAAGAGAGGATATATAAAGACAAAAGGAATGGGAGCAATGTGGGTTGAAGCTTCAGAAGATGCAATCGTTGAACATACACAAGAAGTATTTCCCGGACTTATAGTTACAGGAATGGCTGTTTCAGAAACTTTTGGACTTCCAAGAATGGGTCCAACTTTCGGTGCAATGCTACTTTCAGGTAAGAAGGCTGCTCAAGTTATTTTAGAGAAATTAAAAGTAAAAATTGAAAAGTGAAAAAATCATTATTTCTGGCTCAGATTTTGAAGATGTAAATTATGATGAAATTATAAATTTCATTAAGAATTTTAATTTTAATTCTCAAAGAGAAGAAGATTTTTTATTTAAATTTTCTGACTCACAATTTCTATGGGAAGAAATCGCAAAGATAAGGGTTTTGGATCCATATAAAAAAGAGTTAAATCAGAATCCTTTTAAATTAGAAATAGAATATGAAAGAGAGAATTTAAAAAGAAGAATTAGAAAAAAGGGAATTATATACAGTGGCAATCACTTTTTGAAAATTCTTAAAGAATTAATTAAAGAAAGACTTAATTTAAAGAAGGAATGGATAATTTATTTTTCTGATCAACTTTTAGCAACATTTGAAGGAAGTTGGCATATAAGGGTTATGATTTTTGGTCTACCTGTGATAATTTCTATTCCTGGGATTGTTTATGGTCCTGCAAGAGAAAGGGAATATTATATAGGTAAGTATTTAGGAATTCATATAGAAAGTGACTATATAAAAGAAAAAGATGAAAGGAAAACAGATGTTTTGAAAGGCTATTTACTTCAAGCAATCTATTTTTATAAATGCATTTATGAAGGGAAAAAATTTGAATTTTGTGATGATGAGAATTGTTCGCTTTATAATTCTCATTGGCAGAGAGAAGTTTTGAATGCACAATTAAAGCAAAACCTTTGTATAAAACATAAAAAAGAGTTTGAATTATGAAAAAATTGGGTTTTATATACGGTATAGCAGGGAGTGATGTAATTAAAGAAGATTTTTCTTATAAAGTGGAAAGGGCTATTCTTGGTGGTTTAGAGGTATTCCAGTTAAGGGAGAAAAATAAAAGCAGGGAAGAGATAATAAAAATAGGGAAGGAAGTTAAAAAGATATGTGATGTTTACAATTGTCTCTTTATAATAAATGATGACCCTTATATAGTTAAAGAGTTAGATGCTGATGGTCTTCATATAGGAAGGGAGGATATAGAGATAGAGAAGGCAAGGAAAATAATTGGAAAGGGAAAAATAATCGGTGTTTCCTGTTATGATAGTTTAGAAAGGGCACAGGAGGCGCAGGAAAAAGGTGCAGATTATATTTCCTTTTCTTCTCCTTTTTTTTCTTTTACAAAGCCTTTTAAGCCATTAACTCCATGGGAAACAATAGAAAAAGCAAGAAAAGTTTTAAAAATTCCTTTTTATTTGATAGGTGGAATAACCTTAGAGAATGTAAAAGAGATATTTGAAAGAAAAATTTTTAACATATGTTCAATTTCCTATATATTCAATTCACCTGACCCTTTTATAAAAGTTTTTGAATTAAGGGAGTTACTCTATTTTTTTCTGGCTAAAAAGAACTCCCTTTTTAAATCTTAAAACCTTATTTAAATTATCATATTCCCATTCTTCAATTTCTCCCGTTTTTCTTGTTCTGGATGGTTTTCCGATGGTAATATAGACCTCTTCCTTTGTCATCCCTTCAACAATTTCTCTTGAAACAATCTTTTCAATTTTCTTCTTATCCCAGGTTGGGAATTCTTTCATTAATATATTCATACATTCCTTTGCACCGTATATCTCTATAAGATTCTCCATTGCCCATTTTTTTTCTTCCAGTGGATAATTCCCTTTAATTATAAATAAAAATCC
>CBFGJO010000031.1:0-16461 GCA_965649125.1 Caldifarciminota bacterium
TGTTATAGGAAATTCTTTTAATAATATGATAACCAAAGTCAAGATAAAAGGGTCCTAAAATTTCACCATCTTCAGCCTTTAAAAGGGAGTTTCTTACATCTTCCCTCAATCTTTCTATGGGAACAAATCCAAGGTAACCTTTTCTATTTTTTGTTGAAATGTCTTCAGAATATTTTTTTACTGCTTCTTCAAATCCCTTTTCCTTTGCAAAAATAAGTGCCTCTTTTGCTTTTTCTTTTGCTTTTAATGTATCTTCCCTTGAGGGGAGAGTTGAAATGACAATCTGTCTTAAACGAATCTTATCTCCTTCCTTATCAACAACCTGAAAGATAAAAAATCCAAGATCACCCTGAATTGGTTCTATTATTTCACCTTTTTTGTGAGAAAAAAGCTTTCCCTCAATTTCTGGTGGAAAAGTTCCTCTTTCAATGTAACCTATATCACCTCCATTTACCGCGGTTGCTTTATCGTCAGAGTATTTTAAAGCAATATAGCCAAAATCACTTCCTGTTTTAAGTTCTTTAAAAACTTCATCTGCTCTTTTTTGGGCATTTTCAATAATTTTTTCTGAGGGTCTTATTGCAATAAAAATATGGGAAAGTTCAAATCCTTCAGGAAGTTCAGGAATTGAATCTATGTATTCTCTATAAAAATTTTCAATTTCAAAAGGAGTTATGTTAATTCTGGGTGAAATATATTTTGCTATATATTTCTGTATATAAAGATTCCTTTCAATCTGCTCTTTATATTTCACTCTCAAATTTTCCTCTGTAAGTCCTTCTTTTTTAAGTTCTTCTCTGAAAAGAGAATCTCCCATTTCTGATTTTATTCTTTTAATTTCATTTTCTATAAAACTTTCCACTTCTTCATCTGTTACCTTTATTGTAGTATCCTTTTTTGCCTCATAAAGAATGAGTTCATTTTCTATTAACTGTTCTAAAATTTTTTTCCTCAAATTTTCTTCTTCCTCCTTTTCCATTTCAGGCTTTAAAATTTTAAAGAAGGATACCATTTCTTCCAGTTCACTTTCAAGTATTGGCTTTTTATCAACAACTGCTATAACTCTGTCACTATAAACTGGATTTTGAAAAAAAATTATTAAAAATAAAATTTTGAACATTTTTAAACCATTTCAATTGATAATCCAACAGCACCACCGCCTCCCAAACAGAGAGCGGCAAATCCCTTTTTCTTTTTATACTCTTTGAGAGCATAAATAAGAGTAACAAGAATTCTTGCTCCTGAAGCTCCTATTGGGTGTCCTATGGCAATGGCCCCTCCATGAACATTTATTTTGCTTACATCTAAGTCAAGAGCTTTTATATCAGCAAGAATCTGAGCGGCAAAAGCTTCATTAATTTCCATTAAATCAAAATCATTAGGATTTTTTAATCCTGATTTTTCAGTTAGTTTTTTAATTGCCCCAATTGGTGCGAAAAATAAATCTTTGGGTTCAACAAAATTTGAGGAATAAGCAATTACCCTTGCAATTGGCTTTAAATTTAATTCCTTTACCATTTTTTCTGAGGCTACTACTACACAGGCTGCACCATCATTTAATGGAGGAGCATTACCCGCTGTGACTGTTCCATCCTTTTCAAAAACTGGTCTTAAAGCCTGAAGTTTTTCAAGGGAAGTGTCCTCTCTTGGAGATTCATCCTTATCTATTATTTTTTCTCCCTCCTTTGTTTTAATACTTATTGGTAAAATTTCCTCTTTAAATTTACCTTCCTTATGTGCCTTAACAGCTTTCATATGGCTTTCATAGGCAAATTTATCCTGTTCTTCCCGTGTTATCCCTGCTTTTTTTGCTGTATATTCAGCAAGATTTCCCATATGTTTATCGTTAAAGGAGCACCACAAACCATCATAAACCATATGGTCAATTAACTTAGTATCACCATATTTTATTCCTGCCCTTAAATAAGCAAGATGAGGAGCATTTGTCATTGATTCCATACCACCACAGACAGCAATTTCTATATCACCTGCTTTAATTGCCTGAATTCCCAGCATGATAGCTTTAAGACCTGAACCGCATACTTTATTGATTGTAAAGGATGGAATTTCTGGATTCAGACCTGCTTTTATTGCTGCTATCCTTGCTGGTGCCTGTCCGAGTCCTGCTGGTAATACACAGCCCATTATAACTTCATCAATTTTTTCTGGAGGCAAATTTGCTCTTTTAACTGCTTCCTTAATTACCATACCCCCGAGGTCTGTAGCAGAAAATAATGATAAATTTCCAAGTATTTTCCCTACTGGTGTTCTAACTGCTGAGACAATAAAAATTTCTTTCATTTTTAATTTTTTTTAATTCTTACGGGTTTGAACCTGATAAAATTCTATTTTAATATATTTTAATGGTAAAAGTAAAAGTAAGATTTTATGAAGAGTTAAGTGATTATCTTCCTTCTGATTTAAGAAAGAGGGAGTTTGAAATTGAAATAGAGGAAGGTAAAAAGTTAAGGGATATCTTAAAAATTTTTGGAATAAAGGAAAAAGAAGTTCATCTTGTTCTTGTAAATGGTGAAAATTCTTTTTTAGATAGGAAGTTAAAGGAAGGAGATAGGGTATCTTTTTATCCTGTTTTTGAGACTATTGATATAAGTCCCATTAAGATTATTAATGAAAGTAGAGTAAAAGAAAGTATATATGAGATTAAAGAAAATTATTCAATATGTCTTATTTGTGAAAGGAGATGTAAATTAAAAAGAGGAGATACTGGTTTTTGTAAGACGAGGATGAATGTGGATGGTAAAATTTATACCCTTATATATGGTGATATTTCTTCTATAAGTGTAAACCCGATTGAAAAGAAACCCTTCTTTCATTTTTATCCTGGAACTAAGGCTTTAACAGTTGGTTCATGGTCATGTAATTTTTTATGTCCCTGGTGTCAGAATTATGAAATAAGTAAAGCACCTTATAATATCGGTAAGGGAGAATTCATTTCACCTCATAAGTTTATGTTTTTAATGGAAAAATTTAAATGTGAAGGAACAAGTATTTCTTTCAATGAACCTACTTTACTCCTTGAATATTCCCTTGATGTTTTTAAACTTTCAAAGAAGAAAAATTATTATAACACATTTGTTTCAAATGGTTATATGACAGAAAAGGCTTTGAATTTACTTATAGATTCAGGACTTGATGCTATTAACTTTGATATAAAAGGTGAAAGGGATTTTGTTAAAAGGTATTGTGGTGCTGATTTAGAAAAAATTTGGAGGAATATAAAAATTGCAAAGGAAAAGGGAATCTGGGTTGAAATTGTAACCCTTGTTATTGAAGGGTATAATGACAGGGAAGAGGATATAAAAAATATAGCAAAAAGGATAAGGGATGAGATAGGAGAAGATGTTCCCTATCATTTAACGAGATACTATCCTGCTTATAAGTTTGATTCACCACCAACATCTATCAAAAGGCTTGAGATTTTAAGGGATATAGCAAAGGATGAGGGGCTTTTTTATGTTTATGTAGGAAATGTTCCAGGTCATAAATATGAGAATACTTACTGTCATAATTGTGGAACTTTGTTGATAAAAAGATATATTTTTGATATTATTGAAAATAGAATCATAAAAGGGAGGTGTTTTAATTGCGGAGAAAGTATTAAAGGTTTTTTTAGAAATCTTGAAAGTTAATTTTTTAATTGAATAAAATTATTTTTTATGGTTCAATTCCTTTTTCCTTATTTTAAAAATTATTATAAGGAGGGAAAAAATGAACTTTAATGTATTTCCTTTTAAAAATGAGCCTTTTACTGATTTTACAAAAAAGGAAAATATAGAAATTTTTCAAAAGGAAATTAAAAAGATAGAATCAGAATTAGGCAAAAAATACCCTTTAATAATTGATGGTGAAGAAATTTATACAAAAGAAACATTTAAAAGTATAAATCCATCTAAAAAAGATGAAGTTGTGGGAGAATTTTCAATTGCTGAAAAAGGGCATATTGAAAGGGCAATTGAGGTTGCCTGGAAAGCCTTTGAAGATTGGAAAAAAGTACCTGCAAAAGAAAGGGCAAGTATTCTTTTGAGGGCTGCATATCTTTTAAGAAAAAGAAAACACGAATTTTCTGCCACAATGGTTCTTGAAGTTGGAAAGAATTATGCCGAAGCGGATGCAGATACAGCAGAAGCCATAGATTACCTTGAATTCTATGCAAGAGAAGCAGTGAGATATGGAGAGTATCAACCCTTAACACCTTTTGAGGGTGAAATTCCCGAATATTTTTATATACCCCTTGGAGTTGGAGTTATAATTCCACCATGGAATTTTCCCCTTGCCATAACTCTTGGAATGACCACTGCTTCAATAGTAACAGGGAACTGTGCTATTTTGAAACCCTCTTCTGATGCTCCTTTAATTGCCTATAAATTTGTAAAACTTATGCATGAAGCTGGTCTTCCAAAAGGTGTACTCAACTTTCTTACAGGTTCAGGTTCTAAGGTAGGTGACCCTCTTGTTTCTCATCCGAAAACAAGGTTCATTGCCTTTACAGGTTCAAGGGAAGTGGGGTGTCATATTTATGAACTTGCTTCAAAGGTTCAACAAGGACAGAGGTGGTTAAAAAGGGTAATAGCTGAAATGGGGGGTAAAGATGCAATTATTATTGATAAGGAAGCAAATCTTGAAGATGCTGTAAAGTGGACCATTGTATCAGCTTTTGGCTTCCAGGGTCAGAAGTGTTCTGCCTGTTCAAGACTTATAGTTCATCAGGATGTTTATGATAAGGTGATTGAAATGCTTAATGAAGAAAGGAAAAAGATAAAGATAGGACCTGCAAAGGAAAATTACTTTATGGGTCCTGTTATTAATCAGTTTTCTGAGAAAAAAATACTTGATTACATTGAAATAGGGAAAAAAGAGGGGAAGTTGCTGATAGGTGGTAAAAAAGCAGATTTAAAGGAGGGTTTTTATATAGAGCCAACAATATTTTATGATGTTGATGAAAATGCAAGGATTGCTCAGGAAGAAATTTTTGGTCCTTTACTTTCTGTTATTAAAGCAAAGGATTTTGATGATGCTATTAGGATTGCGAATAATAGTGATTATGGATTAACAGGTTCAGTTTTTTCTTTAAACAGGAAAAATATAATAAAGGCAAAGGAAGAGTTTTTTGTTGGTAATTTATACATTAATAGAAAATGTACGGGTGCCCTTGTTGATGTTCATCCCTTTGGTGGATTTAATATGTCAGGAACAGATTCAAAAGCAGGTGGGAGGGATTACCTTCTACTTTTCCTTCAGGGAAAAAGTGTATCAGAAAGAATTAGCTTTTAAACAAAACCTATAAATGTTGTTGAAAAAATTTAATTGATAGATTATAATTAAGTATGTTTTTATTTAACTTTTGATCATGGAAAAGGTTGAGAAGGGAAAGGAAAAAATTTTAGACGAAAAAATAATAAAGGGAAATAAAGGAAAGAGAATTATTGATTTGCTTGATGATGAAAATTTTATTGTTGCCATAGTTGATGGGAATCCAAAGGATTTGAGTTACCTTATTAAAGGTACAGAGAAAGAGATAAAACTTGTTGATTTTGAGCACCCTGTGGGAAGGGAAACCTTCTGGCATACATCCTCTCATGTTATGGCTCATGCAGTTAAGGAACTTTTTCCTTTTGCAAAGTTAACAATAGGTCCACCTATAGAAAATGGTTTTCATTATGACTTCTTTATGGGTGAAGAAACTTTTACACCAGAAGACCTTGAAAAGATTGAAAAGAAAGCAATAGAAATCATTGAAAGGGATTTGAAGCTCGAGAGAATTGAAATAAAAAAAGAAGAGGCTATTAAAATTTTTAAGGAAAGGGGAGAGGATTTTAAAATTGAACTTATAAATGAAATTAAAGATGATATTGTCAGTTGTTACAAACAGGGTGAATTTATTGATTTATGCACAGGTCCTCATCTTTTAAGAACAGGTCTTATTAAGTCCTTTAAAATTCTTTCTTCCTCATCTTCTTACTGGAGGAAAAATGAAAAAGGTCCTGTTCTTCAAAGAATTTATGGTATCTCATTTCCAAGGGAGGATTCTCTTAGAGATTATTTAAATAAAATTGAGGAGGCAAAAAGAAGGGACCATAGAAAACTTGGTAAGGAACTTTCCCTTTTTATTTCTTCAGAGGATGTGGGAGCAGGTCTTATTCTGTGGCTTCCAAAAGGAGCATTTGTAAGAAGGGAGATAGAAAATTTTCTTTATTATGAACATTTAAAAAGAGGATATCTTCCTGTTTATACTCCCCATGTAGGGAAAGGTAAATTATGGGAAATATCAGGTCATCTTAATTTTTACAGGGAGAATATGTATCCTGAAATGGAATTTTCTGAAGAGGGTTCTTATTTTATAAAGCCGATGAACTGTCCCTTTCATATTCAGATTTATAAGAATGAGCTTAGAAGTTACAGGGATTTACCCCTTAGATTATTTGAGTTTGGGACAGTGTATAGATATGAAAGGAGCGGTGTTTTGCATGGTTTAACAAGGGTAAGAGGATTTACTCAGGATGATGCTCATATATTCTGTACCCCTTTACAGGTTGAGGATGAGATAAAGGGAGTAATTGATTTTGCTTTATTTGTTCTTTCAAAGTTTGGTTTTAAGGATTATAAGATTTATATTTCTACAAGACCTCAGGAATATGTGGGGACACCTGCAATGTGGGATTTGGCAACAGAGTCTCTTATAAAGGCAGCAAAGCTTTGTTCTCTTAAATTTGAAATTGCTGAAGGTGAAGGTGCTTTTTATGGTCCAAAGATAGATATACTGATAAAGGATGCTATAGGGAGGGAGTGGCAATGTACAACAATTCAATTTGATTTTAATTTACCCGAAAGATTTGATTTAACTTTTAGAGAGAGTGATGGTAAGGATAAAAAACCATATATGATACACAGGGCACTCCTTGGTTCTTTTGAAAGATTTTTTGGTGTTTTAATTGAACACTATGAGGGTAATTTTCCCTTATGGCTTTCTCCTGAGCAGGTAAGGATTTTACCTTTAAGTGAAAAATTCTTTGATTATGCAAAAAAAATTGAAGATATTTTTAAAAAAGAGGGTTTAAGGTGTAAAATAGATTATGAAAATGAAAAGATTGGATATAAAATTAGAAAGGCAGAAATTGATAAAGTTCCCTATATACTTGTTGTGGGGAAAAGGGAAGAGGAGAATAAAACAGTTTCAGTTAGAAGGCACGGGGAAGGGGATCTGGGTTCAATGAGTGTTGAAGAAATCATATTAAGAATCAAAGGAGAAATTAGAAATAGTTAGGTTCTATTTCCTTAAAAAATTTTCTTTACTTTCTTTTTGATTAAAACTCAAAAAAATTTCTCAGTTAGGTTCAATTCCTTTAAAAAAATTGTTTTTATTTTATGGGAAGAAAATGGTATCCAAGAGGTCCTGTTGCAAGAGATAGAGAGCCTTACAGGATAAATGAAGATATAAGAGTAAGGGAAGTAAAGGTTGTTGATGAGAACGGAAAGTTTTTAGGGATAATGACAACAAGGGAAGCTCTTGAACTTGCCTATGATAAAGGTCTTGACCTTGTTGAGATAGTTCCAACAGATAATCCTCCTCTTTGTAAAATACTTGATTATGGAAAATTCAAATATGAGATGAAAAAAAAGAAAAAACATTCAAAAACTGCCGAAGAAAAGGAAATTTCTTTCAGACCATCAACAAGTGAGCATGACCTTCAGCTTAAAATCAAGAAGATGAAGGAGTTTATAGAAACAGGTCATAAGGTAAAAGTAAGACTTTTCTTTAAGGGAAGGGAGATAGTTTTAATTGATACTCAAGGAAAGGAAATAATGGAAAGGTTTTTTGAAAAGGTAAAAGATTTTGCAGAGCCGGAGGGAGAAATTAAAAAGGTTGGAAATAGGCAAATTGTTATCATAATGAAGTCAAAGAAAAAATAAGATGTTTAAAAGATCTTTAATTTTCATTTTTTGTTATTAATTGCGTGGGATTGTAAAAGATATGAAAATATAAGAGAAGATAATGTAAAAAATTTTATTGATTTTCTCTAAGTTATTATCCTGAAAGTTTTTCCCTTAGATGAATTTGAGGTTTTTATGATTTTAAAAAAAAGAAAGTTTTATAATATATAATTAAAAAAAGAGGAGGTGGAAAATGGAATATAAAACAATGGAAATTGTGGAAGAGGGAATGGGTGAACTTATTCAAAAACCAGATGTGGAAGAGTTTAGAAGATTTGTTAAGGATAAAAAGAGAAGGTCTCTTGTAGAAAAGGTAATGGATGAAAAAAGTGCTGTCAGTGAGTTTATAAAGGATGGAGATTATATAGGAGTTGAACTTTATGGAACTGTTAGAGCTCCACTTTCAATAATCAGGGAAATTGTAAGACAGGGTAAAAGGAATTTAAGACTTGCTGGTCAGGGATTACTTGAAATAGATTACCTTTTGGCAGCAGATCTTGTAACAGCTATGGATGTTACATACATAGGTTATGAAGTTTTGGGTTTATCACCTATATTCAGAAGGGCTGCTGAAAGTGGAAAGGTAAAGATTGTTGAATGGTCAAATGCCGCAATGGCATGGAGATTTAAGGCTGCTTCGATGGGTGTTCCTTTTATTCCTGTTAGAAGTATGCTTGGTAGTGATACCTTTAAATATTCAGCAGCAAAGGTTGTTAGGTGTCCCTTTACAGGCATAAAGTTATGTCTTTTGCCTGCTTTAATTCTTGATGTTGGGATTATTCATGTTCATAAGGCTGATAAATATGGAAACTGTGTTATAGAGGGTATTTCTGGTTTTGCCTTTGAAATGGCAAGGGCTTCAAAGAGACTTATAGTAAGTACAGAGGAAATTGTTTCAACTGATGAAATAAGAAGATATCCTGAAAGAACAATTATTCCCTATTTTCTCACCGATGCAGTGGTTTATGCTCCCTTTGGTTCCCATCCAGGTGAAATGGTCTATATGTATGAAAGGGATGAGGAGCATTTGAGGATGTTTTTAAAGTTGTGTGAAACAGAGGAGGGGACGAAAAAATATATGGAGGAGTATGTATATTCTGTTAAAAGTCATAAGGAATACCTTGAAAAAATAGGAATTGAAAAATTAATGAGATTAAAGTATGAAAGTATGGGGAGGTGAAATATGAATTATTCAAAAACCGAACTTATGATTTGTGTTGCAGCAAGGTTAATGGAGGATTATTCTACCTGTTTTATAGGAACAGGGATACCGATGCTTGCTGCTTCTTTAGCCCAGAAACTTCATGCCCCTCATCTTATTCCTATATTTGAATTTGGAGGAATAGGGGCAATTCTTAAAAAATTACCGAGAGCAGTTGGTGAGGGAAGGACATTTTACAGAGCTCTTGCTGCAACTGGAATATGTGATATTATGGAGTCCGCTCAGAGGGGATTTATTGATTATGGTTTTTTGGGCGGTGCTCAGATTGACCCTTATGGAAATTTAAATACAACAGTTATTGGTGAACACAAGAAACCAAAGGTAAGGTTACCTGGAAGTGGTGGTGGAAATGATGTTGGTTCTCTTTGCTGGAGGACAATTATTATAATGAAGCATGAAAAGAAAAGATTTATTGAAAAGGTGGATTTTATAACAACTCCTGGTTATATAAGCGGGAAGGGAAAAAGGGAAGAAGCTGGTTTGCCGGAGGGAACAGGTCCTTACAGGGTTGTAACAGATTTGGCTCTTTTAGATTTTGATGAGGAGACAAAGAGGATGCGTGTTATTTCACTTCATCCAGGAGTAACGCTTGAAGATGTGAAGAAAAATACAGGTTTTGAGCTTCTTGTGAAAGAACCCCTTGATGAAACACCTGAGCCAAAAGAAGAGGAACTAAGAATATTAAGGGAAGAGGTGGATAAGGAAAAATACTACATTTAAATTATCAGGTAATGCCCCTAATATTTTTTTAACAATTATATTCTTTACCCATTTTAAAGGCAGTTAAATTTATCTCTACTTTATCTTCTGGAAGTTCCCTTTTTATTACAACTTCCCATTTCCTTTCTTCAAAGGGCAGAAAATTTGAAAGAAAACCAAGAAGAAAAGTATTTGAATACCTTAAATCTATTAATTCCCCCATTTTTTTCATTGATATAACAAAAAGTTTTTCTGTCAAATTTTTAAGGGTTTTCTCAACATCCTTGGGATAAAAGGAAAGTCCAAGGGAAACAAGAGGTGGGATAATTTCTAAATCACTCATTAGTATTAAGGGATTATCCTTTTTAAGATAAGGAACCCATCTCAATGTTTCTGCCTTTTCAAAGGATAATAGAATATCACATTTTCCCTTTTCAATAAGTGGTGAATAAATTTTTTCTCCAATTCTTATATGGGAAAAGACACTTCCACCTCTCTGTGCCATTCCGTGTATTTCACTTTTTTTAACATCAAATCCGCATTCCATTGCTGTGAGTGCAAGAATCTCAGAGGCAAATAAAATGCCCTGACCACCAACCCCACATATTATTATGTTAAATTCCTTCTTTTTCATTTCAATTTATTGCAGATACAGGACAAACTTCTTTACAGGCTTCACAACCAACACATAAAAGCGGAGATATATGGATTTTACCATCTGAAAAGGAAATAGCAGGGCACCCGAGTCTGATACAGGCTTTACATTTTTCACCTAAGCATTTTTCCTCATCAATTTTCATTTTTTGATTTTTTAATAAAGTTTCCCTCACTTCCTTCAATAATACACAGGGTCTTTTTGAAATTATGACATTTAAGCCTTCACTTTCAGTCGCACTTTTAATTATCTTTAAAGTCTCTTTTAAATTATAAGAGTCAACCTCATAAATATTCTCTATCCCTGCTGCTTTAACAATTTCAGAAATTTTTACTTCCCTTGTTTTTTCACCCCTTGCTGTAACACCTGTTCCTGGATGACCCTGATGACCCGTCATTGCGGTTGTTCTGTTATCAAGAATTATAAGGGTAATATTTCCCCTGTTATAAACTAAATCAATCAAACCTGTTATTCCTGAGTGAATAAAGGTGGAATCTCCTATAACTGCAACTATTTTCTTTTTCCTTGCTTTTTCATAACCAAAGGCATTACCTATGGATGCTCCCATACAGATACAGGTATCCATTGCATTATGGGGTGGAAGTGCTCCCAGGGTATAACAGCCAATATCACCGAAAACCGTTAGTTTTAATTTTTTAAGTGTGAAGAATATTCCTGTATGGGGACAACCAGGACAGAGTTGTGGTGGTCTTTTAACCGTTTCAAAATTTTCAAAATGGGGAAGTGCCTTTTTCATATATCCCTTTCTTATAGTTTCACAGGAAAGTTCATCACAGATGGGAAAGTATTTTTTTCCTTCTGCTTTATAACCGAGAATCTTTATCTCCTCTTCAATAAAGGGTTCATTTTCTTCAACAACTATTACTTTTTTGACTTTTCTATAAAATTTTTTAAAGAGTTTTTCAGGAAATGGATAAACCATCCCAAGTTTTAAAAACCATGCATCTTCAAAAACTTCCTTCGCATAATTGTATGAAACTCCTGAGGTAACTACACCGAGATTATCTTTTTTCCCCTTTTCAATTCTATTTATTTCAATTTTTGAAGAAAAATCCTTTAACTTTAAAATTTTTTCTTCAAGGATTTTGTGTCTATTTTTTGCATTTAAGGGAAGTAACACATATTTTGAAAAATTCTTAACATAATCCCTTAATGGAATTTCCTCTCTTTCATTTACATAAACTATACCTTTTGTATGAGAAACCCTTGTTGTTAATCTTATTAAAACAGGTAATTCAAATTCCTCAGAGATTTTAAAGGCAATTTTAACAAAATCGTATGCCTCCTGAGGGTCAGAGGGTTCAAGAAGCGGAATTTTTGCAAATTTTGCATATCTCCTGTTATCCTGCTCATTCTGTGATGAATGCATACCCGGGTCATCACAACTTGTAATTACAAATCCAGCGTTAACACCTGCATAGGCGGAGGAAAATAAGGGGTCAGCAGCAACATTGAGTCCAACATGTTTCATTGATACAAGTGCTCTTGCTCCTGCTATTGATGCTCCGTAAGCAACTTCAAAAGCAACCTTTTCATTTGATGCCCATTCTGTATCAATTTCTTTATATTTTGAGAGATTTTCAAGTATTTCAGTAGATGGAGTGCCCGGGTAACTGGCAGCAACCCTTACACCTGCTTCCCAGGCACCTCTCGCAAGGGCTTCATTACCAGAAAGAAAAAGCTTTTTATTCAAATTATCCCCCCTTTATATAATAACTAAAAATTATATTTTTTTTCAATAATAACTTCTATTTCCCTCTGATTCAAATCAACATTTAAAATTTTATTTTCTCCTTCCTTTAATTCTACCTCAGAACATTTTTCTTCATAACCAAAAATTTTAAAACACAAAAGGTTATAAGGATTTTTAAAAATATCATTTTAAGTATTAATTGCCATAAGAAAAGGGCAGTTTATATGAAGTTTCTTATAACTCAAATTTTTATGACAATAATAACCTGAAATTTCAAAGTTAAAATTGAAAATTGAACCACTTAAAACCTTCCTCTTTTCACTGTAAGACCAGGATTTTTCCCTTTTACTCTCATTAACTGAAACTATAATGTATGCCTTTCCCACCTCCATATCCAGTATGTCGTCACCAGAAGGGGAAGAGGTCCCCTTTATTCCTCCAACCATAGGATGAGAATGGAAATCCCCTATCACCTTTAAATTTTCAATTTTTAAGGAATCAATTAATTGAATTATTCTTTTTTCCCTCCTTGCTACCGGTGCCACACTGTAAGGAGACTTCTTTACAATCTGTAAAACCTGAGCATCCTCAACGATTATTTCTTTTTCACCTATATAACCAAGGATAAGACCGTAACATTCATAATGATAGGATTCTGCTGAGGCAAGAATAATTTCAAGGAAAGCCGGGGGTTTCAATATCATCAAATCCGGTAAAAAGACCATGATTAAAAAATAACCCCCTCTTTTAAACTTTCTTTTAACAGGTTAAGTTCATCTTTCTCCAGTTTGTCCTTTTTTAAATATTCAGACACAATAAGATTCATATTACTTAACCTTTCAGCTATAATTCTTGATATGGAAAATAAAATCTCAATGTAAGGTTTTTCCCTATTTAAAATTTTTTCCTCCAGGAGTTTGCCATCAATTCTGAAAAAAACTGAATCTTTAATTGCCCTTAAAGTGGCTGTTCTTCCACTCTTTAAAAGAAAGGAAAGTTCACCAATTATTGCCCCTTCTTTTAACTCTGCAATTTTTATAAGTTCCTTTCCCTTTAAAATTTCCGCTTCACCTTCAACAATTATATATAAATCCTCTCCTTCTGAACCTTCCTTAAAAAGTATTTCACCCTTTTTAAGATATATAAAAGATGCTATTGAAGATATATCATCTATCCCCTTTTCACCTATACCTTTGAGTAAAGGGTGGTTTAAAAGAAAATTTTTATAAGTTTCTTTCATTTAAGATTTTTTCTGTTAAATAATTATAAAACTCATATAAATCCCTTTTAAAATTTTTTAATATTTTTTTGTGAAGCTCTATTGTTTTTAAATCCTTTCTTTTTGCAGGACCGGTGAGAGAATTTTTTGCACCTTTTGAAAGAACATTTTTAAAAGAAGCATTTATTATTGGTTTTAAAATTTCCCTTTTTAATTTTAAACTTTCAACAATTTCCTCTGCTTTTAAAATTGAATAAAGAGGAAAATTGGAAGCAAAAACACAGGCAATGTGAATCAAAATCTGACTCTTTTCATCCATTTTTACTATTTTAAAATCCTTTGAAAAAATTTTCTTTAAGATTTTAAAAGTTTTTTTATCACCTGAAAAAGTTGTATATATATTTTTAAAACTCTCCTTGTTTCTTTCAGGGAAAGTTTGAATAGGATGCAATTTACCTATTAAATTACCCTTTTTCTTTAAAGGCTTGAGGATGGATAAAGGTGTTGCACCTGAAAGATGAATAAAGTGTTTTCCCTTAATACCTTTTATTTTACCTATATCTTTGACCCTTAAAGGAATAAGGTCATCTTTAACAGTTATGAAAATTAATTCTGAATCATTTACTAAATCTATCAAATTTCCTTCTCCTTTTGTTACTGAAAATATATTTACCTTAATAGATTTTTCCTTCAAAAGATCATATAAGGACATGCCAACTTTTCCAAATCCGATGATTCCTATTTTCACAATATATATTATAATTAAAATTATGAAAATATCTTCTATAAAAGAAAAAATTTTAAAATCCTTAAATAACATGGATTTCGATGAGGAAATTTTTTTAGATGTGTTTAAATTTCAGTATGATAATAATGAAATATACAAAAAATTCTGTGATAGAATTTCTATGAACAAAAGCAAGGTAAAAAGTTTTGATGAAATTCCACTTTTACCCGTAAGATTTTTTAAAAAATATGAGGTAAGGTCAGTTAAAGAAAAACCTGAACTCATTTTCCTTTCCTCTGGAACAAGTGAATTTTTAAAATCAAAATCCTTTTATGTGGATACTGATTTTATAAATAAAAGTATAATTATTTCCTTTAAACATTTTGTTTTACCCGATGATTTAAAAACTAACTTTTATATATTTTTTGAGCCCTTTGAAAGGAGGAATAACTCATCCCTTTCCTATATGCTTTCCCTTGTTGCAAAGAATTTTTCAAAAAATTTTTATTTTATAAGTAAAAGAGAGGTTTATATGGATGCTTTAAAAATTCTGAAAAGGGAAAAGAAAAAAATAATACTGCTTGGAACCACCCTTTCTCTTTATGATTTTGCTATCTTTTTAAAAGAAAATAATGAAAAAATTTTTTTAAAGGAAGGTTCAAGAATAATGGATACAGGTGGATGGAAGGGTAAAAGAATTTCATTAAAAGTAAAAGATTTAAGGAAGATCTATAAAGAATTTTTTAATGTAGATGAAAGTTATGTTATTAATGAATATGGAATGTGCGAGCTTGCTTCACAGTTTTATGACATAACTTTAAGAAAATTTATTTTTGAAAATAAAATAGAAAGATTTAAATCTTCTTTACCCTTTTTAAGATTTAAAATTTTAAATGAAGAAGGAAAGTTCAGTAATAAGGGTTTAATAGGTGTTTATGATTTATTTAACCTTGAAACCTGTTCTTTTCTTTTAACACCTGATATGGTGAAAACTAAAGGAAAAGGTTTTGAAATAATTGAAAGGGTTGATGAAGAGTTAAGGGGCTGTGCTTTAATAAGTGAAAGTATGCTTTTTAATTAATCTTCTAAATCCTCATCAAAAAGGGGTTCAAATTTCCTTTTATCCCTTGTTAATTTTTTCCCTAATATTTCAAAGTATCTATCAGGTGTTATACCTTTTAAGGGTCTTAATGCTACTATATCATCCTTTTTGATTACTTCTCCCCTTTTTTTATCCCTTTTTAAATAGAAAGATCTCCTTGCAACTTTTTTAACTTCAATTTCACTTTTTGTTATTCTTTTAATCCCATCACCTAACATTTTTTCAGTTAACCTTATATTCTGGACCCAGAGAAAAAGTTCTTCAGGTGAAAGGGAAGCCTGGTGATCTGGACCTTCAAGACCCTTCCATATTGTGAAGTGTTTTTCAATAATTTTTGCTCCAAGGGAAACAGCAATACAACTTGCAAGATACCCTTCTGAATGGTCTGAGAAACCTATTATTACATCAGGAAATTCTCTTTTAAAAGTTTCAATAACTCTTAAATTTAACTCATCAAAAGGTGATGGATACTCTGAGGTGCACTGAAGTATTGCAATTTCAGGAACTTTTCTCTCTTTTAAAAATTCACAAGTCTTTTTTACTTCCTCTAAATCTGCCATTCCTGTTGAAATTATAACAGGTTTTTTGAATTCTGCTATTGCGTCAAGAAGATAAAAGTTATTTAAATCTGTGGAACTTATTTTAAAAAAGGGAACCCCTATTTTATTTAAAAATTCCGCTGAGCTTATGTCATAGGGGGTTGAAAAAAATAAAATTCCTATTTTATCGCAATAATTTTTTATTATTCTAAAATCCTCAAAGGAAAGTTCAAGTTTCTTACACATTTCATACATATCCTCTGATTCGTCCTTTCTTTTCTGGTAAGGTGCCTTTTCTGTTCCCTTTGAAATTACATTTTCGGTAATGAAGGTCTGGAATTTAACTGAGTCGCAGTTTGCCTTTTTAGCAAGGTCACATAAAAAAAGGGCTAAATCCCTTGAACCATTATGATTATCACCTGCTTCTGCTATTAAAAAGGTTTTATTTTGGGTTAGTTCCCTGAGTTTCATTTTTTAATTTTAAAATAATTTCAGCATATTTTAAATCGTATAAAGTATCTATATCAACTGATTTTTCCTTTGGCATATAGTAAATGGTTAGTTTTTTCCCATAAAAGGTTTTTTCTTTTAAAAGGGCTTCATATTTTGCAATAAAAATTGCACCATTTGGTAA
>CBFGJO010000032.1:0-15572 GCA_965649125.1 Caldifarciminota bacterium
AAATAATATCCTATTTAGGATGTGAAACAGTTTATTTTAAAAAATTTTTTAAAGTTTCCTTTCCTTTCCTTTTACTTTTTGAGATAATATTTATTCTTCTGGCTATCCCAGCCCCTTTCCATCTTATTTTACTTTTTCCTGTTTATCCGTTATTTAAAAGAAAAGAAAAAATATTTTTTTTATCTTTGCTTTTAATGGTATTAAGTATATTTTTCTGGGGAAATTTAGAAAGCAAAATAGAAAAATATTATCATAAGGAAAATTATCCATTATTTTTAAAGAGATTCCAGAATATTCCTTTTTCAAAAAAACTTTTAATAAGTTTAAATGAAGAAAATGTTTTTGAGGCAAATTTAAAAGGAATTTTAATTTTCAAAGAAAAGGGAGTAGATAGTGCGTTACACTATTTTAAAAAGCTTCTTAAAAAGAAAAGTTCTGATCCATACATTCTTTTAAATATTGGTAATTTGTACTATTTCAAAAATAATTATGATTCTGCATATTTTTATTATAAGAATTCCTTAGAAAAAAATCCGGACCTTTATGAGGCATATTTCAATATTGCACAGGTAAGTTTTAAAAAATTTGATTTATACTCTTATGAGACTCAAATGAGAAAAGCCCAGGAGATAAATTATCATGAGACTATAAAGAAGATTTTTAGAATAAAAGAATATGGAGCGCAAGAAGTTTTTTGGGGTATTCACAAGGTTATAGATAAAAAAATACATATAAAAGGAGAAATAGAAAAACTTTATGTATTTCCCGTTTCTACAATTTTTTCAATTTTTCTATTTATAGGTGGTATATTTTTGTTTAAAAAGAAAAAAAATATTTTTTCTTGCCATGCCTGCGGTAAATTTTGCCATAATATCTTTAAAATTAAACCAAATTTTGAAGTATGTGATAAATGTGCACAAGAGATTTTAAAAACAGAATCTTTGAAGATAAGAGAAAGAATTTTTAATAAAATAAAAGTAGAAAGTACATTGAGAAAAAGACTTTTAATATTAATTTTAAATCTTTTTATACCCTCAATCGGGTTTTTATATTCTGGTAGCCATATCCTTTTTATAGTTTCTTATATTTTCTTATTTACTGGATTCTATCCTGCAATAATTTTAAAAGTTAATCTTTTATGGATAATTTTCTATATATTTTATACTGCTATTTTTGTTTTCCCCTATTATTATTTCAAGGAGGTGAAAATTGGCTCTCCAGGGTAAATTCCCTGTAAGAGGAGTTTTTTGTGCTTTTTATTGGTTTTACACTTTTAGGAGGTGAAAATTGGCTCTCCAGGGCAAATTCCCTCATGATGTTGAACTTGTTACACTTATCCAATCAATCTATTTTGATAAAAAAACAGGTGTTCTTTATTTAACAAAAGAGAAAGAAGAAGCAGCTATTGGTTTTGAAGGAGGATATGTGGTTGCCTCTTATATTATAAGAAAAGGAGAATTTGAGACACTTCCCCGTTATCTTGTTCTTTCAGGAAGAATAGAGGAGAATTTAGTAAAGGAATTGGAAAAAGAAAGCCAGAAAAGGGGGGTAGGTGTAGAAGAGATTCTTTTAGAAGAAGGTATAATTGATAAGGAAGAACTTGAAAGAATAATAATTTTTAAAATTGAAGAAGTTATTGATGAAATTCTTACATGGAAAGAAGGGGGGTTTAATTTTGTTTCAGGAGACAGTATATACAAATTCTCAAAAATAAAAGTAAAAATTGATCCCCAATATCTTTTAATGGAAGGAATAAGAAGACAGGAGGAGATTTCTAAAATGAGGAAAAAAATTCCTTCAGATGATCTAATTCCTTTTCCAAAAGATATTCCTGAAATAGATATTGAACTTTCAAAGGAAGAAATTAAGGTTCTTGAACTTGTTGATGGAGAAAGAAGTGTTAGTGAAATTGCAGAAAAAAGCGGGATAGGAAGATTTAAGACTTTTGAATCTCTTTATCATCTCCTTGAAACAGGATGGATAACTTTGAAAGAAAAAGAAGTACCCCTTGTAAAGGAAGAAGAAATTTTTATTCCTGAATTAAAATTCTATGAAAAGAAAAATTTCCTTTACCTTATAAGCGGAATAATTTTAGCCTTCTTTTTATTCTTCTCTTTTTATTTCGGTTTATTTTTTAAAAATATCAAAACCCCTGGATTTATTCCCGAAATATTTGATGAAGAAAAAAAGGTAGGTGAGTTCCTATGGAAAAAATAAAGATAGGATGCTGTGGTTTTCCCTGCAAAAAAGAAATCTATTATAAAAATTTTGAATGTGTTGAAATTCAACAAACTTTTTATTCAATTCCTGAAATTAAACTTGCTTTAAAATGGCGCAAAGAAGCGCCAGAAAGTTTTATATTTACTTTAAAAGCTCCACAACACATAACTCATCTCTCTTCATCTCCAACATATAGAAGATGTAAAAAGGATTATGGAAATAGGGAAAATTACGGATTTTTTAAAGATACGAATGAAGTAAAAAGGGCTTATGAAGATCTAAGGGAATTTGCTTTAACTCTTGGTGCAAAATATATTCTTTTTCAGACACCTTCTTCTTTTAAACCGGTAGATGAAAATTTTTTAAATTTGATTAAATTTTTTGAAGAAAGGAAAAAAGAACCTTTTATTTTTGTATTAGAATTAAGGAGATGGAAAAATGAGGATGTTCAAAAGATTTTGAAAGAAATAAGTTTTATCCATTGTGTTGACCCATTTAAAGAAGAGGAAATCACAAAAGGAATGATTTACTGGAGATTGCATGGTAAAAATGGTTATAATTATAAATACAATGATGAAGAATTAAAAGAACTTTTCAATAAGTCGCAAAATAAAAGAGGTTTTATATTTTTTAATAATGTTTATATGATGGAAGATGCTTTAAGATTTAAAGAATTTTATGAAAAGGGATAGATTTGCAGTTATAATAGCAGGTGGAAAAGGAGAAAGACTCTGGCCAATTTCAACATCAAAAATTCCTAAACCATTTATAAACATTTTTGAAAAGAGTTTAATAGAACTTACCTATGAAAGGCTTTTAAAAATATTTTATAAAGAAAATATTTTCTTTATAGTTCCAAAATTTTTAAAAAAAATAATAAAAAAATTTATAAATGAAGAAAAAGTTATTTTCGAACCAGAAGGTAAAAATACTTTTCCTGCATGCATTTATTCAACCCATTTTATAAGAAATTTAAATAAGGATGCAAAAATTGGAATATTTCCTGCAGACCACCTGATAAAAAACGAGAAAGAATTTATAAAGGCAATTGAGAATGGATTTAAAATGTGTGAAAATGGATTTATAATTACATTTGGAATAAAACCTACAAGACCTGAAACAGGTTATGGATATATTGAGATAGATGAAAGAATAAACAAAAAAGAGCCTTTTATTTATAAAGTTAAAAAATTTCATGAAAAACCTCCTATTGAAGTTGCAAAGAAATATCTTAGAGAAAAAAGATTTTTCTGGAATTCAGGTATTTTTTTATGGGATTCAAATTTCTTTTTTGAAGAGATTAAAAATTTAAGAAAAGATATTTATAAATTATATGAAGAAAGTCTTTTAAAAAAGGGAAATGTAAGGGAGTTTTATAAAAAAATAGAGGCAAACTCAATAGATTATGGTCTTCTTGAATACAGTGAAAATATAGGATGCTGTGTTTCTTATTTTCTCTGGGAAGACCTTGGATCTTTTCTATCTTTTGAGAATGTTTTTGAAAAGGATGAAAACAGGAATGTAAAAATAGGGAATGTTTTTACCTTTAATTCTTGCGGTAATATAATTTTTTCAAGAGATAAAATTGCTGTTTGTAAAGATATAAAGGATATGGTGATAGTAAATACAAAGGATATTACACTTATTATTCCTAAATATGCTTCTCAAGAAGTAAAGGAGATTTTAAAAGAGTTAAAAAATTTTCTTCCAGAGAAATATTTTTAAAATGATAGAATACATGATAAAGGCTGTTGAAGAGAGTGGGGAATTTTTAATGAAAAATTTTAAAAATATAAAAAAAATAAGAAAGAAAAAAGAATTTGATTTTGTTAGCGAAATTGATTTTGAAAGTGAAAGGGTGATAAAAAATGAATTAAAAAGATTTTTCCCTGATATTCCATTTATAGGGGAAGAGACTTTTAAAAAAGGAAAACTGCCAGAAAAATTCTTTATAGTTGACCCCCTTGATGGAACAGCAAATTATATAAGAGGGATTCCAAATTTTTCAATTTCCTGCGCATATGTAGAAAATATGGAGGTAAAAGCGGGCTGTGTTTATCTTCCCTTTTATAGAGATTTTTATTGGGCCATAAAAGGGAAGGGTTCGTACAAAAATGGCAAGAAGATATGTACAAGTAAAAGAAAGAGTTTAAAAGAATCTCTTATTGCAACAGGTTTCCCTTTCAGAAATAAAGAACTTACTCAAAAATACAGTGAAATATTCAAAACAATTTTTCCAAATATAATTGATTTAAGGAGAACAGGTTCTGCTGCCTCTGATCTTGTTTATGTTGCTGAGGGAATATACGATGGATTTTTTGAGTATAAACTTTCCTTCTGGGATATTGCTGCAGGTTCTTTAATTGTAGAAGAGGCAGGAGGTATTGTTACCGATTTTGATGGGAGCGAGAATTATAAATTTTCAGGGAATATAATTGCTTCAAATAAATTTATATATCCCTTTCTTTTTGAAATTTTAAAAAGTTTCTCTCTATAATTAAATTCTTAATGGAAAAGAAGGCTTTTGAATTTATTTTAGAAGAGGAAGAAAAGTTTAAAAAAGAGATTGAAGAGGCTCAAAGAGAAAAGGAGAAAATTATTTTAAGTGCAAAAAGGGAGATAGATGAAGAAAGAGGAAATTTTTTAAAATATGTTCAAGATAAAAAAAATGAGTGGTTCTCTCTGGGAATTGAGGAAATAGAAAAAAAGTGTGAGAGATTAAAAAATGAAAATGAAAAGAAAATTGAGGAGATTGAAAAGATCTATTTAGAGAAAAAAGAAAAAATAATCAGGGAAATATTGAATTATATTTTGAAAGGGTATGGCAATTGAGAGAATGAAAAAGATATTCATAATTGGTGAAAAGGAGGCTGTTGATGAAGTACTTAATTTTGTTCAACAAAAAAATCTTTTTCATGTAAATTTTATAAATGAAGGTGGTAAGAATTTGAAAACCTTGGAAGAAGAAAAAAGGAAGAATGTGGTTAAACTTTTGGAGGGTTGTAAAGATCTTGAAAAAAGGGTAAAAGATATTTCTGATTATGAAAATTTGCCAGAAGATATGGGAAAAATAGAAAAAAGGATTCTAAATATTATAAGAACTTATAAAAAGATAAATGATAAAATAAAAGAAAAGGAAAGAGAATATTCCCTTTATGAAAGATATTATGAAATAATAAAATATTTTTTACCATTTTTGGAAGAAAAAAATAATAAAGAGATTTTTGGAGTAATGGTTCCAAAAGAAGATGAAGTTAGTTTAAGAAAAGTAATTTTAAGAATAAAAAAAGAATTGGAATTTAAAACTATTTCAAAAGATTTTAAAGAATATAGAGGTTATATATTTATTATAGATAAAGAGAATTTTGAGAAATTAAAGGAACTTATAACTTCTGAAGGCTTTCCAGAAATTGTATTTCCAGAGGAAATAAGGGAAATGGGTTTTAGAGATGCCATTCATTATTTAAATGATAAATTAAAGAGTATTCCAGAAGATATAAGAAGTTTAAAGGAAGATGAAGAAAGACTTATTTCAGAGAATGGCAGATTTTTAAAAAGCAGTATAGATTTTTTAAAGGATTTATATGGATACTATGAAGTTAAGGATAGAGGAATTTTATTTACAGAATTTCTCTTTTATATTGAGGGTTATATTCCCTTTAGAGAATATGAAAGTTTTAAAAAAGAACTCAATGATAAGTTTTCTCAAAAGGCAATTTTAATTGAGGAAAAGATTGATCCTCACAAATTTGAGGAAGTTCCAGTTAAACTTAAAAATAGTATTCCATTTAAATATTTTCAAACATTAATAGAATTTTTTTCTTTGCCAAAATATGGAACAATAGACCCTTCATTGTTTCTTTTTATTTTCTTTCCTATTTACTTTGGCTTTATGTTAGGTGATATTGGTTATGGTCTTGTTTTCTTTTTTTTCTTCCTTTTCCTTTATCATAAATCCAAATCTTATATTTTAAAGAATCTTTCAATTATCTTTATATTCTGCATGATATGGACTATAATATTTGGATTTATATATGGGGAGATGTTTGGTAATTTAGGTGAAAAAATAGGTTTGCATCCATATTTTCATAGAATAGAAAAGCCAGAGATTTTACTTTCAATATCAATAATTTTTGGAATAGGTGAGGTAAGTTTAGGTCTTTTCCTTGGATTTTTAAATAAAATGAGATTAAAACATATAAAACATGCCCTCGCAAATCTTTCTATGTTATTTGGGCTTTGGTCTCTTCTTTCACTTGGTGCAGGTTTTTTGAATTTAATACCTAAAAGTTTTACACTACCTTTAATTTTACTCTTTGCATCATTTGCAATTCTCTCAGCCATTTTACATGGAGTAATAGCACCTATTGAGATATTTTCTTCCTTTGCTCATGTTCTTTCCTTTGCCCGTTTAATGGCAATAGGTCTTTCTTCTGCAATTTTACCAATGATTGCAAATTCCTTTAAAAATCTTTTCCCTATCATAATTATAGGGATATTTGCAATGCTTTTATTTCATATTCTTGCAATCATTCTTGGAATTTTTGACCCAACAATTCAAGGTTTGAGACTTCAATTTGTTGAATTTTTTACAAAATTTTATGAGGCAGGAGGTAGAGAATATAAACCATTTTTAAAAAGATTTAAAGGAGGTTAAAATGAAAAAATTTTTATACATAATAATGGGAACAATTTTAAACATGATTTCTTATTCTCTCCTTATTGCACAGGAAGCTGGGGAGAAAGTGCCAGAAACTGTGAAGACCACCCATCCTCTTGCTTATATAGGAGTTGCACTTGCAATAGGAATTCCTGCAATAGGAACTGCATGGGCACAGGCAAAAATAGGAAGTGCAGGTGCAGGAACAATTGCTGAAAGACCTGAAACCGCAACATGGATTTTAATTTTTCTTGCAATTCCTGAAACAGTTGTAATTCTTGGTTTTGTTATTGCCTTTATGTGTCTTTTAAAAATCTAATGGAAGAGGTTAGAGAATTTATAAAAGAAAAGGCCCAGAAGAAGAAAAGAGAAATAAAAGAAGAAGGTGAAAAGGAGAGAATAAGACTTTTGAATGAGTTTGAGGAGGAAAAAAAAAGGATTTTAAAAGAGGCAAAAAGGGAAATAGAGGAAATTTTAAAGATTGAAGAGATAAAAAAAATTACAGAAGTTGAAAGAGAAAATTTGAATAAAATTTTAAAAAAAAGGGATGAGATTTTTGAAGATATTTTAAAAACTCTGGAAAATGAAAGAGAAAAAATAAAATGGGAGGATATCCTTATAAATTTTTTCTATGAAGCAATTCAAAGGTTTGGTGAGGAAGAGGGAGTTGTTAGAGTGAATGAAAAATTTTATGAAATTATAAAAGAGGAGATTGACAAAAACAATTTAAAATTTAAAATAATTAAAGAAAATATGGAAGAAGGGGTTATTTTAGAAAGGGAGGATGGAAGAATAAGGGTTTATAATACTTTTTCTTCAAGGATTGATAGAGCAAAATTTTATATATACGAAATCTTAAAAAGGGAGTTAGATGTCTGAAGATATAGGTTATATAAATGCAAGAATAAGGGGAATGAAGAGCAACCTTTTAACTCCTGATAAATATGAAGAAATTTTAAATAAAGATAATCTTTCTGAATTTGTCGAATCTTTAAAGGATACTCCATATAGAGATTTTCTTCCACCTCCTTATCCTCAGCCTTCTCTGAAAGAGATTCTTGATGGGATAAATTCAGAAGTTATAAATTCTTTTAATAAAATAATTAAATTTTCTGAGGGGAAAGCAGGGAAACTGATTTCCTTTGTTTTACAAAGGTTTATTCTTGCAAATATAAGAGCGATAATAAGGGGGAAAATAAAAAGGGTTCCAGAGGAAGAAATAAAAGAAGCTCTTTTGCCAATTTATCCCCTTGATTCTTTCAAAATAGAAGAACTTTTAAAAAAGGAAACTGCTTTTGATGTTATCAAACTCATAATAACATGGAGAATAAGTTTACCCTTTTCTTTAAAAAGGGATATTTTAAAGAGGATAAAAGAAGAAAAATTAAAAGAAGTAGAATATGAGATGGAAAAAAGCTTTTTTGAAAATGTCTTAAAAGAGCTTGGCGCATCAAAAGATGATAAAATAATAGAGCATGTTTTAAGGTCATGGATAGATATAAGAAATATAATTGGTTCTCTTTTACTTTTGAAATACAATATAAAACCTTATGGGAAAATTGAATACTTAAAAGGTGGTTATGTATCCGAAAAATTTCTTAAAAAACTTTCGGAATGTGAAAATATTTCTGAAGGATTGAATGTTATTTCTTCAACTTTTTATAAAAAAATATTTATTGACGGAGTAGACATATCTATTTTTGAGAGAAGATTTGAGGAATCTCTTACAAACTGGGCAATTCAGGGATTCATTAAAGAAGTGCTTTCAATTTATGTGCCGGTTGCTTACATTTTTTCAAAATATAATGAACTTGTTAATTTAAGAATTATAGTTTACGGAATTGACCAAAATATTTCTCCTTTTGAAATTAAAAAATATATTTTTGTAAAATGAGAAGTTATAAAATTCTTGCAATAACAGAGGAAGGATATGATACTGGTTTTCGTCTTGCTGGATGCGATGTAGAAATAATAGATAATGAAAGTGATGTAGTTTCTCTTCTTGAAAAGCATATAGAGGAGAAAATTTACGGAATAATAATAATTGATGCTGATATTTTTTATAAAATTGAGGAGAAAAAAAGAAAGATTTTTGAAGAAACGCTTCTACCCTCAATTGTGCCTCTGAGTTTAAAGACAAAAGTTAAAAGGGATGCAAGAGAATATTTAAAGGAAGCAGTTAGAAGGGTTTTAGGTTATTCAATAAGAATAAAGGAGTAAAATATGAAAAGGAATATGAAATTAGGTCTTACCTTTGATGATGTTTTACTTGTTCCTAAAAAAAGCTCTGTTCTGCCAAAAGAAGTTGATGTATCAACAAAATTTTCAAGGAATATTTTTCTTAAAATCCCTTTTGTTTCAGCAGCAATGGATACAGTTACAGAAAGTGAGATGGCAATCGCGATGGCAAAAGAGGGTGGAATAGGTGTTATTCACAGGAATTTAACTCCTGATGAACAAAGCAGAGAGGTTTTAAAGGTTAAAAGGTCAGAATCATGGATAATTTTAAACCCTTTTACACTTTCCCCTGATGATACTGTTGGAAAGGCAAAAAGAATGATGAAAGAATTTTCAGTATCAGGTTTCCCAATAGTTGATAAAGAAGGTAAACTTGTAGGGATTGTTACAAGAAGGGACCTTGCCTTTTTGGAAAAAAATAATATTAAAATTAATAAAGTTATGAAGAAAAATGTAATAACTGCATACGAGGGTATCGGAATAAAAGAGGCTCATAAAATTCTTCTTAAAAATAGAATTGAGAAATTGCCAATAATCAATAAAGATGGTTTTTTAAAAGGACTTATTACTTTAAAGGATTTATTGAAGAAACTTGAACATCCAACCGCAAGTCTGGATGAAAGAGGTAGATTAAGAGTTGCAGCAGCGATAGGAACAGGTAAGGATTTTGAAGAAAGGCTTGAAAAACTTTTGAAAGCAGAGGTTGATGCAATTGTAATAGATACTGCTCATGCTCATTCAAAAAGGGTTTTGGAAGTTACAGAATATATCAAGAAAAAGTATCCAGATTTAGAACTTGCTGTTGGGAATGTTGCGACAGAAGAAGCATGTAAAGAACTTGTTAAATTAGATGTTGATGCAGTTAAGGTCGGGATAGGACCTGGTTCTATTTGCACAACAAGGGTTATTGCAGGGATTGGTGTTCCCCAGTTAACCGCGATAATGGATTGTGCAAAAGTTTTAAGGAAATACAGGATTCCTTTAATAGCAGATGGTGGTATTAAATATTCAGGTGATGTTGTTAAAGCGCTTGCAGCAGGAGCAGATTGTGTGATGATGGGAAACCTGCTTGCAGGGACTGATGAAAGTCCAGGAGAACTTATTCTATATCAAGGTAAAAGATATAAGGTTTATAGAGCAATGGGTTCTGTTTCTGCGATGAAACTTGGTTCAAAGGATAGATATTTTCAGGAAGAGTATACAAAATTTGTTCCGGAAGGTGTTGAAGGAATTGTTTCATATAAAGGACCTGTTTCAGAAGTTATATACCAGCTTTTAGGTGGTTTAAAAGCAGGTTTTGGTTATATCGGTGCAAAAAATTTAAAAGAATTAAGAAAAAAGGCAGAATTTATAAGGATTACACCATTTGGATTAAGGGAGAGTCATCCCCATTCAATTACAATAACAAAGGAAGCACCAAATTATGAGCCACAAAAATTTTAAGGAGGTGATATTATGTATGAGGAGAAGATAAAAAAGGCAATGGAACATTTTGAAAAGATACTAATAGAACAGGTTGAAAGGGTGGAAAGAATGAAGAAAGGAGAGGATTGGATAGATTATAAAAAATTAAAGCCAATAATAATTGGAATAGCAGGTGGTGATGGAATAGGTCCTTATATATGCAAAGAGGCAGAGAGGGTTCTTAAATTCCTTTTAAATGAGGAAGAAAAGGGGAATAAGGTAGTTTTTAAAAATATAGATGGGCTTACAATAGAAAACAGGGCAAAAGCACTAAAGGCGATTCCTGATGATGTTCTTGAAGAGATTAAAAAATGTCATGTAATTTTAAAGGGACCGACAACTACACCAAAGGCAGGTGACCCATGGCCAAATATTGAGAGTGCAAATGTTGCGATGAGAAGGGAACTTGATCTTTTTGCGAATGTAAGACCTGTAAGAGTTCCACAGGAAGGAATTGACTGGATATTTTTCAGGGAAAATACAGAGGATTTATATGTTCTTGGAAGTAAAGGAGTAAATGTTACTTATGATATTGCAATAGATTTTAAAGTTATAACAACGCAAGGGAGTGAAAGGATTATAAGGCTTGCATTTGAATATGCAAGAAAAAATAATAAAAAAAGGGTGACATGTGTTACAAAGGCAAATGTTATTAAAACAACAGATGGTAAATTCTTAAAGATTTTTTATGAAATTGCTAAAGAATATCCTGAAATAAATGCTGATGACTGGTTTATTGATATAATGACTGCAAAATTGATAGATAAGAAAAGGAGAGGAGAGTTTCAGGTTTTTGTTATGCCAAATTTATATGGTGATATTTTGACAGATGAAGCAGCAGAATTTCAGGGAGGTGTTGGAACTGCTGGAAGTGCAAATATTGGTAAAAGATATGCAATGTTTGAAGCAATACATGGGAGTGCACCAAGGATGGTTGAGGAGGGTAGAGCAATTTATGCAGACCCGAGCAGTATTTTGAGAGCGTCAGCAATGCTTTTAAGGCATATAGGTTATGAGGGAAAAGGTGAGAGATTAGATATGGCACTTGATGTATGCGGTCAATTTGAAAGAAAATTAATAGTAACAGGGAGGAAAGACGGGGCACGATGTGAAGAATTTGCAAATTATGTGATGGAAGTTTTAGAGAGAAAAGATTTGAAGGAAATCTGGGAGAATTATCAAAAAGAATATTTAAAAAAGGAGGTTTAAAATGGCTGAAGTTGTATATGTAGGTGTTGAAAATCTTAAGGAATTCGTTTCAGGAATATTCAGAGAAATGGGCGTTAAGAAAAGGTATGCAGAGATAACTGCTGATGTGCTTGTTTCTGCTGATAGAAGGGGTATAGGTTCCCATGGTGTTCAGAGATTAAAAAGATATGTAGATGATATAAAAAATGGGAGGATTATACCAAATAATCCTCCGAAGATTTTAAAAGAGACACCTGTTTCAGTTCTTGTTGATGGTCAGGCAGGACTTGGACAAGTGATAGGATATCTTGTTATGGAAAAAGTTATTAAAAAGGCAAAGAAAAAGGGAATTTGTTTTGCAGCAGTTAAAAATTCAAACCATTATGGAATTGCTGGTTATTATGCAATGATGGCACTTCCCCATAATTTAATAGGGATTTCAACAACAAACTCAGATGTTCTTGTTGTTCCAACCTTTGCAAAGGATATGGTGATCGGAACAAACCCGATTTCAGTAGCAGTTCCTGCAGGTGATGAAAAACCGTGGGTTTTGGATATGGCAACATCAACAGTTCCAAGAGGAAAAGTGGAAATTTATGCAAGGATGGAAAAGAAGATGCCACTTGTATGGGCAACAGATGAAAATGGAAACCCAACAGATGACGCTAAAAGAGTTGTTATAAATTTAAAGGAGAAAAAGGGTGGGGGCCTCCTGCCCCTTGGAGGAGCAGAGGAAGAAACTGGTGGTCATAAAGGATACAATCTTTCGGTTCTGGTTGATATCTTATCAGGTGTTCTTTCAGGTGGTGCCTTTGGTCTTTATGTTTATAAAGAGAAACATCCAAATGTTTGCCACTTTTTTGGAGCAATTGACCCTGAAATATTTATAGGAATTGATAAATTAAAGAAAAATATGGATGATTATATAAAAATGTTAAAAAATGCACCAAAAAGGGAAGGAAAAACAAGAATCTATGTTGCTGGTGAGAAAGAATATGAAAAAGAAGAAGAGTATAAAGAAAAGGTTCCGATATTAAAAAATGTTTATGATGAGATAACAAATATTGCAAAAGAATTAAAATATAAAGGAGAATTAAAGGTTTTAGGATAATTTACACTTTTTTGAAAGAGGGATTGGTTTATAAATTAAATAACCTACATCGCAAAAAAATTTTTTATTCTCAATCTCTATCAAAAGAGTTGTGTGTATTTCCCCCTATATTCAAGAAGGTTTTTTAAAAAATAAACTAAGGAAAAACAGGTTCCTCCTCAGCCTCTTTTAACTTTGTTAAATTCTCATAAGGGATTTTTGAAAAAATAGATAAAACTTTTGAAAGAAGGATTACTTGACTTTTATTTTATTATTCTTTATAATAAGAATTTTAAAATTAAAAGGAGGAAAAAATGAAGGGATTTGTTCTTATAATAATAGGGATAAGTTTTTTAAATGCATCAAGTTCATACAGGATAAATCTCCTTGAGGATAAAAATGAAAAAACAAAGATTGAATTTAACTTAATGGAATACAGAATTTCAGATGTTGAAATAAATGGAGTAAAGTGTTCAAAGGTGTTTGTTCCCGGTCACTTAAATATTTTTTTAATAAAGGGATACCCTGAACTTCCAAAATTTGCAAAGAGCATAATAGTTCCTGATGAAGGAGTGATAAATTTCAGAATTTTGAATGTAGAATATGAAGAAATTTCTGTTAATCCTATCTTGCCTTCAAAAGGTAATTTAAAAAGGAATATAAACCCAGAGGAAATTCCTTATAAATTCAGTGATTTTTATAAAAAAGATGAGTGGTTCCCTGATAAAATTGTTGAAATCTCAAAACCTTTTATTTTAAGGGAAATAAGAGGAGTTACAGTTTATTTTTATCCTTTCCAGTACAATCCCTTTCTTGGAAAAGTTAAAATTGCAAAAAGGATAATAGTTGAGGTTTTTAAAGAAAAAAATGGAGGAGAAAATATCCTTTTAAGAAGAAATAAAAATATAACAAAAGATTTTATAGAAATATACAAGAACTTCTTTTTAAATTATGATTCTTTCCGCTCACGCTATCCCTTTTTAAAAGATACAGTCGGGAATATGCTCATTATTACTGCTGATGCCTATTATAATAATATTTACCAATTTGTAGAGTGGAAAAAGAAAAAGGGCGTGCCTCTCAAAGTAGAAAAAATATCAAATATCGGGAATAATCCTACAAATATTAAAAACTATATTCAGAATTATTACAACACTTATGGAGTTACATGGATAATACTTGTTGGAAATGCAAATGATGTTGCAACGATTCCTTCACCTGAAGGATATGATGAGACCTGTGACCCTGTTTATGCTTTCCTTGCAGGAAATGATAGGTATTTTGATGCTTTTGTATCAAGATTTTCTGGAAATAATGCTTCGCATATAGATTTACAAGTTGCAAAAATAGTTAAATATGAGAGATATCCACCACAGGGAGCAACATGGGAATGGTATAGAAGAGCTTGTGGAACCGCATCAGATGAAGGAACACCAACAGATTGCCAAAGACTTGCGTGGGTTACAGATACTTTACTTGCATATACATATGTATATGCAGACCAGTTATGTGCACCAACTGCAAATGACCAGATGATTTTAAATGCGCTCTCTCAGGGAAGAAGTATTTTAAATCATATAGGACATGGAAATGAAACTGGTTTTGGTGCATCTTCATTCTGGATTGATATAAATGAAGTTGCAACACTTACAAATACAAATATGCTTACCTTTGGATTTTTTGTTGCCTGTCTTGTTGGAGATTTTGATGCTGTTTCCACATGTTTATGTGAGCAATGGGTATGGACAGGAGATATTTCAAATCAAAGAGGAGGTATTGCTGCATACGGTGCAAGTGTTCTTCAATCATGGGTTCCACCAACTGTCTCACAACTCCATGCAATGGGAGTTTTAAAAAGGGAAGAAGCAACAACGATCGGTGGTATTTGCTTTAATGGTTCAATGTATATGTATGAGCAGACAGGTGATTTAGAAATGCTTGAAACATGGCATATATTTGGTGATGCATCATGCGATTTAAGAACAACAATCCCTGATACATTTAATGTTTCTCATCCTCCCTTTATAGCTCCTGGACCATCTCAATTTACAGTTGAAGTTAAAAAGAAAGATGGAATTACACCTGTGAAAGATGCACTTGTTTGTCTCTGGATAAAGACCCAGTCACCTGAGCTTCATGTTTCAGGTTATACAAATGCCGAAGGTAAAATAACCTTTAATATTTCTCCTCAAAATCCTATGGATACAATGTATGTAACTGTTACAAAACATAATTACACTCCTTATGAAGGATATGCAATTGTTCTTGATGTTGGTATGCCTCAGGTACCTACAATTATCTCACCTCTTGATTTTGCAAGGATGCCAGGATTAAATCCAACATTAAGATTTTATTCAACTGATCCACAGGGAGAAGGTATTGAATACAGGGTTAAATGGAGTTTATATCCTGATTTCAGTTTATCAGATAGTTTTACAACTTCAGTATATCCTTCTGGTCAGATTGTTAATTTCAATTTCCCTTATAATTTAGAGTTTAATAAGACATACTGGTGGAAGGTAAAATGTCGTGATCCACAGGGTTCAGGTTACTGGACTTCTTATAGCGAGAAAAGGTCATTTACAGTAGCAGATACTTTAATACCAGAGAATACCTGTTCATGGTATCAAACGACAGGTGCTCAGTTTTCTTACAATACCTTTGAAGGGACAAAGGTAGATGGTGACAGTGTGATATTGATTCCTCAGGGAC
>CBFGJO010000033.1:0-14561 GCA_965649125.1 Caldifarciminota bacterium
CTCTCTATTTTTTTTAGAGAATTTATAACAATTATAAATTGATGATATTTTTCTTTAAAAAAAACACCAAATCCTCCAAGTTTTTCTAATAGAAAACTTAAATCATCAAAAATCCTGTTCATATAAAAAATAAAATCACCAAAAATTTTTTCAGTTTCATAAAGTTTATTTTCTATTAAATAGAGTTCATCTTTAAACACCAGCCAATCCTTTTGCACATTTTCTGAAATTTCAAATATTCTTGAAGAATACTCCTTGACCTTCTTTAAAAAATTCTCAATATAAAGAGAAAAATCAGAAAGTTCCTTCATTTATAAAAACCCATTGAGAGATAACCCACAACATAACCATGATAAGAATAGGTTACGCGAGCAGAATTTGTTTGATCAAGAACTTCTGCTTTAACATCTTTTAAAAGTTCACAGAATTTTAAAAGAACTGTTATCGCATAGGCACCACATGCCATTACCTCTTTATCAATTGCTTTATAAAATTTGTTATGGTCTATTTCAATTATAACATTTCTTGTCCTTTCATCATATCTTACACATTCTTCATAAGAATATCCATGATACATATCAGAACTTGCTATGAGTATAAATTTATCTTTATTATAAACATCAAAAAGTTTATCTGCAATTTCCCTCAAAAAATTCAAATTTGAACTTCCAATAAGGATTGGAACAATTTTTGCGTCCTTTTTAACAAACTGAATAAAAGGAATCTGAACTTCAAGGGAATGTTCTATATCATGATATGAAGAATCAATTTTAAAAATCTTTTCTTCCAGCAATTTTTCAATAATTTCTTTATCAGTTAAAATCTTTCCAAGTGGAGTTTCCCATTCATCATTACCATCAATTGCTGCATAATCAAAAATTGCATTATGAGAAACACCTATTAAAATTATTTTATTTATATTTATTTCACCAATTTCATTATAAACACGAGCAGCAACCTGACCTGAATAGGGATAACCTGCATGAGGGGAAATAAATGCAAAAAAGTTTTTTTTCTTTTTATATTCTTTTACATTCTTTAAAAAATTTTCAATCATATTTTGAAGTTTATCTTTACTCGCTGGATAAAAACTTCCTGCAACATAAGGTCTTCTAATTTTCATAATATATACCTTGAAAGTTCAACATCTTCAACAATTTTTGAAAGTTTTTCTTCAACAAATTCCTTTGTAACGATAAATGGATTTTCTTCAAGATCAGGAAGTTCAAAAAGGGGTTCTTCTAAAAGGAGATTCATTACTGTATGTAGTCTTCTTGCACCTATATCTTCTGTTTTTTGGTTTGCAAGATAGGCATAATGAGCAATTAAATCAAGAGAATCATCTTCAAATAAAAGTTCAAATCCTTCTGATTTAAAGAGTGCCTGAAATTGTTTAACAAGTGAATTTTCTGGTTCAACAAGAATTCTCTTAAAATCAGAAGATGTTAAAGGGTCAAGTTCAACCCTTATAGGGAATCTTCCCTGAAGTTCAGGGATCAAATCAGATGGCCTTGACCTTGAAAAGGCACCCGCTGCAATGAACAAAATATGGTCAGTTTTTACAACCCCATATTTTGTAATAACAGTTGTTCCTTCAACAACAGGAAGTAAATCCCTCTGGACTCCTTCTCTTGATACATCAGGTCCAAAAGTTTCACCTTTACTCGTTATTTTATCTATTTCATCTATAAATATTATCCCATCTTCCTGTGCCCTTCTTAATGCCTCTTGAATTACTTCATCCATATTTATTAATTTCTTTGCTTCCTCCTGAAAAAAATACCTCCTTGCATCTTTAATTTTCATCCTTTTCTTTTGTTTTTTCTTAGGAAAAATATCCTCAATTTCGGGTGGGATATCAAGATTCATTGTTTCAACCCCCTGGGATGAGAGAACCTCAATAAAAGGCAAAAACTTTTTCTCAACCTCTATTTCAATTTCCTTTTCTTCAAGGACGCCATCTTTAAGCATCCTTTTATATTTTTCCCTTGTTTCAGCAAGATGGTCATAAGGAAAATGGGAAGAAGGGACAAGAACTTCCAGAATTCTTTCATCTGCCATTTCTTTTGCTTTCTCTTCAACTTCCTTTGTTCTTTCTTCCCTTACCATATTAATTGAGATTTCGACAAGATCCCTTACCATACTCTCAACATCCCTTCCTACATATCCAACCTCGGTAAACTTTGTTGCTTCAACTTTTAAAAAAGGTGCTTTTACAAGCTGTGCAAGCCTTCTTGAGATTTCGGTCTTACCAACACCTGTTGGACCTATCATAAGAATATTTGATGGAAAAATTTCCTCTTTTAGTTTACCCTCAACCCTTTTTCTTCTCCATCTATTCCTTAAAGCAATCGCAACCACCCTTTTTGCCTTTTCCTGTCCTACAATATATTTATCAAGTTCCCTAACAATCTCTTTTGGTGTGAAATAATCTTTCATAAGATAATAATTATACATTGAAAAATTAAAAAATTCAAATTGTATTTATTTAACGGAGTGCTATATAATTTTTAATTCAATGAAACCCTTAATAGGCATAACTCCTTCTTTTTCCAGTATTTCTCAAAGATTTTTTTTGAATGGAGAGTATTTAGAGGGGATAAAAAAAGCAGGTGGAATGCCCTTTATAATCCCATATTTAAAAAATAATATTAAAGAAATAATTACAAAAATTGATGGAATTCTTTTAACGGGTGGCGGAGATGTTTTACCAAAATTTTTTAAAGAAGAACCACAGTCAACTAAACTTGCATTTCCTGAAAGAGACATTTTTGAAATAAAACTTGTAAAGGAATGTTTTAAAAAGAAGATACCTGTTTTGGGGATATGCAGAGGCTCTCAGGTTATGAATGTTGCAATGGGTGGCAGTTTAATTCAGGATATAAAAGGAAAGATAGAACATTATCAGAGCGCACCTGCAAAAGAACCAACTCACTGGATAATGATAGAAAAGGAAAGCATTTTATATGAAGTTTTAAATAAAGAAAAAATTATGGTGAACAGTTTTCACCATCAAGCAATTAAAAAGGTGGGGAAAAATTTATTTGTATCTGCAAGAGCAAAAGATGGAATAATAGAGGCAATTGAATCAAAAGAACACCCTTTCTTTATAGGGGTCCAATTTCACATTGAATATTTAATCGAAAAGAACAGAAGATTTTTAAATTTGTTTAAACTTTTTATCTCAAAAGCAAAAAGAATTTAATTTTGACTAAAAAAGTTTAATTTCTTTATACTTAAAAACTTCTTAAAAAGGAGAAATCTGTGGGTTATTTAGGTTTCTTCATATTTTTCCTTGTTGTGCTTTTTATCGGGTGTGTTTTAGTTTTTCTTCCAAAATTTTTTGCACCGAAACTTAAGGAAGAGTATAAATTGAATCCTTACGAATGTGGAGAAATCCCTGTTTCTGAAGGAGCCTGGTCAAGATACAATGTAAGATTCTATTTATTAGCCCTCTCTTTCATTATTTTTGAAGTAGAAGGTGTCTTCTTACTTTTATGGGCATTAAATCCAAAAGAACTCGGAATCCAGGGATTTTTTGAAATTGCATTATTCGTTTTAATACTTTTTTTAGGTTGGATCTATCTTTTAGTAAAAGGAGTTATAAAATGGGAATAGATGAAAAAAAGTTATATGGTGATAGTTTTTTAAAATTTGGAAAATTTGTTCAAAAACTTCCTGGCGGAAACATAATACTCACTCAAACAAAAAAAATCTTTGCATGGGGAAGAAAATCTTCTATCTGGCCACTCACATTTGGACTCGCTTGTTGTGCAATTGAAATGATGTGCACATACGCTTCAAGATATGACCTTGACAGATTCGGTGTGATATTAAGAGCAAGTCCAAGGCAGGCAGACCTTATGATTGTTGCCGGAACTGTCACAATTAAAATGGCTCCTGTGATTAAAAGGCTTTATGAGCAGATGCCGAATCCAAAATGGGTAATCGCAATGGGTTCTTGTGCAATATCAGGTGATTTTTATAGGAATATCTATTCAGTTGTTCCTGGTGTTGATAAAATAATTCCCGTTGATGTTTATATTCCTGGTTGTCCACCAACTCCTGAGGCCCTTATTGAAGGTATAGAACTTTTAAGGAGAAAAATTATGGAGGAGGTATGAAGGAATTAACTGAGGAAATAAAAAGGACTTTTGGGGTTTCTGAGAAAGATGGTTTTTTTATTTTTGAGAAGGAAAAGTTAAAGGAAATTTTTAATTTTTTTAAGGAAAAGGGCTTCAGATTCTTATCTTTTATAACAGCAGTGCATTTTAAAGACCATTTTGAAATTGTTTATGTTTTGAGGAATATTCCAGAAAAAGATATTATTTTTCTAAAAACAAAGGTAAAAGAAAATGAAGATATTGAAACTCTCTGTGATATTTATAGTGGTGCAAACTGGATGGAAAGGGAAATATACGATATGTTTGGAATAAGATTTAAGAACCATCCTGATTTAAGAAGGATTCTTCTTCCAGAAGATTATGAAGGGCACCCTTTAAGAAAGGATTTCCCAATAAATTCTCCTTACAAACAATGGAGGTAAAATGAAGATAGAAAGAAAAGAAAGTAATGGATTTGAAGAAATATGGGTAAATATGGGGCCACAGCATCCTGCATCCCATGGTGTTTTCAGGATGCAGATTAAAGTTGAAGGAGAAAGAATAAAGGATGTGATACCCCATATCGGTTATCTTCATCGTGGAGTTGAAAAACTTGCTGAGAATTTAACATATGTTCAACTTCTACCAGTTCTTGATAGAAATGATTATCTATCAGGAATAAATAATGAATTCCCTTTTGCGCTCGCAGTTGAAAAATTATCAGAGACTCCAGTTCCTGAAAGGGCAGAATATTTAAGGGTGATAGGTGCAGAACTTATGAGGATATCTTCACATCTTGTTTTTCTTGGCGCTTTTTGTCTTGATATGGGTGGTGCACTTGGTGGTGGATCCACAATATTTTTATATGCCTTCAGGGAAAGAGAAAAAATCCTTGATATAATTGAGAAATGGACAGGTTCAAGAATGCACCCAAATTTAATATGTTTTGGTGGCGTAAGATATGACCTCTATCCTGAATTTGATAAAGATTTAAAAAATTTTCTAAACGATTTTGAAAAAAAATTAAAGGAATATGAGGATATGATTGAGAATAACCCTGTTTTTCTTGCAAGGACAAAAAATGTAGGGATTCTGCCAAAGGAGATTGCAATGGAATATGGATGCTCAGGACCTATCTTAAGGGGATCAGGAGTTAAATTTGATTTAAGAAAAGCAAATCCATACTCTGTATACAGTAAATTTGAATTTAATATTCCTTCTTTTGATGGATGTGATGTCTATTCAAGGTATAAAGTGAGAATGGAAGAAATGAAAGAGTCTATAAAGATATTGAGACAGGCAATAGAAGGGCTCCCTTCTGGGTATATAAATTCGCAAATGCCTGTTAAAGTTAAAACAGCGATAAAATTAAAAGAAGGCGAAGTTTATGCAGCAGTTGAATCACCAAGAGGGGAAAATGGAGTTTATCTTGTATCAGATGGTAAATTCAATCCTTACAGGGTAAAATTGAGGACACCAAGTTTTTATAATTTATCAGTAATCCCTTATCTTTTAAAGGGAGCCTTAATTGCAGATGTTGTTGCAATCCTTGGCTCCCTTGACCCAGTATTTGGAGATGTGGACAGATGAATGCATTGATTAATTCTTTTATTTATGGAATATGTGTGCTTTTAATAGTCTTCACAATAGTTGCATACCTTACATGGATTGAAAGGAAATTCGCAGGGAGAATGCAATCAAGAATAGGACCATATTATGTTGGAAGACCACATGGGTGGCTTCAACCACTTGCTGATGTCCTCAAATTGATTTTAAAAGAAGAGATAACACCAAAAAATGTTGATAAACTCATTTATAATCTTGCACCTTTTGTGGTTTTACTTTCAGGAACACTAATTTATGCAGTTCTTCCCTTTTCAGAAAATATGGTAATTTCTGATATTTCGGTTGGAATACTTACATTCATCGCAATTTCTTCACTTTCAATAATGGGAGCATTTATGGCAGGATGGGCATCAAACTCAAAATACCCTCTGATTTCTGCAATAAGAGGCGGAGCCCAAATTGTCTCCTATGAGATACCGCTTTTATTTTCCATAATCGTTCCATGTGCACTTGCAGGCTCTTTAAATGCAAAAGAGATTGTTAAGGCACAAAAGATATGGTTTATCTTTTATCCTCTCATAGGTCAAATTTCATTTATAATATTTCTACTTGCAGGACTGGCTGAACAGAATAGAACACCATTTGATATTCCGGAAGCAGAAAGCGAACTTGTTGCAGGATTTACTGTTGAGTATTCTTCAACGAAATTTGCTTTATTTTATGCAGCAGAATATGCCCATATCTTAGCACTTTCCGCACTCGGAACAATTTTATTTTTAGGAGGATGGAAAGGTCCATTTTTACCCCCTCCTATCTGGTTTTTAATAAAATCTTTATTTATTTTTTTAATAATTTTATGGATAAGATGGTCTTATTTAAGACTCCGAATTGATCAACTTCTAAAGTTCTCCTGGAAATTTCTTTTTCCTCTGAGCGTTCTAAATTTACTTTTAACAGGAATTGTGATCATTTTAAGAAAAGGAGGATAAATTGATAAAAAACCTTTATATAACTTTAAAGAATTTTTTCAGAAAACCGGTAACCTGTATGTATCCGGATAAAAAAAGGGAATTGCCAAAAAGGATGCGTTCACCGGTTTTTGCTTTAACAAAAGATGAAGATGGTGTTATAAAATGCATTGCCTGTAAATTGTGTGAAATGATATGCCCATCAAATGTTATAAATGTTTTACCCAGCAGGGAAAAAAATGAAAAAGGAAGACCATATCCAGAAAAATACGAATTAAATCTTTCAGCATGTCTTTCCTGTGAATACTGTGTGCAGGTATGCCCAAATGATGCAATTGTAATGATAAGGATTTTAGGATGGGCAACAGATAAAAAAGAGAACCTATTTTTAACAAAGGAAAAATTGCTTGAAAATTATGATAAATATAAAGATTTTATTTCTGAGTGCAGAGGAGAATTTCTAAGGAAAATGCAAACTCCACCAAGGAAAATTTCAGGAGGTGAAAAATGATGAATAAGGGATTATATATAATTTTTTCTACTCTTATATTTATATTTTCATTTTTAACAGTTTTTCATAAAGACCTTATGAAATCTGCGCTTTCGCTTGCCTGTGTCCTTTTTTTAACTGCTTTTTTTTACATATCTTTTGGATTTGAATTCCTTGGATGGACACAGATTTTTCTTTATGTTGGAGGAATTGTAGTTTTAATACTGTTTGTTATCATGCTTGCAAAAGAATATGTGGGAAAACCAATTGAATCTGGAATAAGAAGACCTTTTCTTGGAGGAATTATATCAACATTTATATTCATTTTCCTTTTATGGATAATCCTTGTTACAGAATTTCCTGAATTAGAAGAGATTAAAGAACCTGTACCTGCTCTTCCTTTAGTTATATTTAAAACCGATTACCTTTTACCCTTTGAAATTCTCTCCCTTTTGCTTCTTGCTGCACTTTTTGGTGGAATAGTTCTTGCAAGGAGGGAATGATGGGCATAAAAGAAGTGCTCATAATTTCTGCTATGATGTTTTCTTTTGGTGTTTTTGGGGTATTAACAAGAAAAAGTGCACTGGGAATACTTATCGCAATTGAACTAATTTTTAATTCAGCAAATTTAAACTTTGCAGCATTTGGTAGAATGTTAGGAAAAATTGAAGGGAGCATTTTCCCATTATTTGGTATTGCAATAACTGTTTGTGAAGTTGCACTTGGTTTTGCAATAATTTTTTATTTATACAGGATAAGAAAAACAACAAAGGCTGATGAAATTGATATTTTAAAGGGGTAAAAAATGATAGGAGTTTATACATTAATTTCTTTTCTGTTACCCTTTTTATCATTTATAACAATAGGATTTTTTATAAGGAAATACGGGAAAATATCAGCATATCTTTCTATAACCTGCGTTTTACTTTCCCTCTTCTTTTCTATTCTTTCCCTTATAAGTTTTAATAAGACGAAAGGAGAATATTTTATTGAATGGCTATGGCTTTCTCAAAAATTATTCACATTCAAATTCGGGATATGGGTTGACCCGCTCTCAAGTGTAATGCTCTTTGTTGTAGCCCTTGTTGCTTCAATGGTTCAGATTTATTCACTTGGATATATGAAAGAAGAAACCCCTCCTTCTCTTGGAAGATACTACGCCTATCATTCACTTTTTACATTCTCAATGATGGGATTGGTTCTTTCAAAGAATATTCTTGAACTTTTTGTATTCTGGGAACTTGTTGGATTATGTTCTTATCTTTTGATAGGATTCTGGTTCTATAAGCCATCTGCTGCAAAGGCAGCGGTTAAAGCTTTCTGGACAACGCGGCTCGGTGATGTAGGATTTATGCTCGGTCTTTTGTATATATACAAGCATACAGGATGTTTTGAAATTAAAGATTTACTTTCAAAAGCACCCGAACTTTCACAGGGAATTATAACAAGTGCTACACTTTTGCTCTTCTGTGGTGCAATCGGAAAATCTGCACAGTTTCCCCTTCATATATGGCTTCCTGATGCAATGGAAGGACCTACTCCTGTATCTGCTTTGATTCATGCAGCAACAATGGTTGCAGCAGGAGTTTATATGGTTGCAAGATTATTCCCGCTTTTTGCACTCTCAGAAACAACACTATTTATAATTGCCTTTATAGGTGCCTTTACGGCGGTTCTGGCTTCAACAATGGCAATTGTCCAGGAGGATATAAAAAGGGTTTTAGCCTATTCAACAATATCACAACTTGGTTATATGATGGCAGGGCTTGGAGTCGGGAATATAAATGCAGGATTCTTTCATCTTTTCACTCATGCTTATTTTAAAGCACTACTATTTTTATGTGCAGGATGTGCAATTCATGCAGTTCACTCAAACTCAATATGGGATATGGGCTCTCTTTTAAAAAGAATGCCAGTAACAGGATTTTCATTTTTAACAGGACTTTTAGCACTTTCAGGTATACCTCCTTTTTCAGGCTTTTTCTCAAAAGAAGAAATAATTCATGCGGCATATCTTTCTCCTTTTAAACTTCCCTTTTATCTTTTAATAATAGGGGTATTCCTGACAAGTTTTTATATGGCAAGAGTATTCCTTGTAGCCTTTTTAGGAAAGGAAAGAAAAGAGGAAGCAAAACATGCCCATGAAGCACCTTATTCAATGACAATACCTTTAATAATTTTATCTCTATTTTCTATATTTTCAGGGTTTTATAAAGATAATCTCTATAAATTTTTAGGTGGACATGAAACACATAATTCTTCTCCTATTTTACCTTTAATTTCCCTTATTTTAGCACTTTCAGGATTTTCCCTTGCCTATCTTTATTATTACTCAAATAAATTATCCGCTGAAAAAACCAAAAAGAAGATACACCCAGTTTATAACCTCGTATATCAAAAATATTATATGGACAATATTGCTGAATGGATATACTCAAAAATCGCATTAAACTTATCTTTCCTTGCAGCATGGTGGGATAGACATATTGTAGATGGAACTGTTAACTGGGTAACTTATACAACAGGAAGGCTTGGAAAAAATTTAAGGGTGATACAGACTGGAATAGTTCAGGATTACCTTATTTATATAGCAATTGCCTTTATAATCATAGGATTTATAGTTTTTCAAATATTTTAATAATGAATATACTCCTATTTCTTTTTTTATTTTTGGATATATTTAAAAACCCAATTTCTTCTACCTTTGGTGAATCAAGAGAAACAAGATATCATCTGGGTATTGATATTTCAACATTGAGAAAAAATAGGGTTCCAGTATCTTTTCCCTTTGAGACAGAAGTTATAAGAGTAAAGGTGAATTATGAAGGTTATGGAAAAGTTCTTTATTTGAAAGGTAAAGATAATTACATATATGTTCTTGCCCATCTTGATAGATTTAATAATTTAATTGATTCAATCCTCTTTGAAAAACTTCTGAAAGAAGAAAAAAATGAAACTGAAATATTTTTTGATGAAGGCATAAAAATAAAAGAAAATGAAACAATAGGTTATGTAGGAAATACAGGATGCCTTTTCCCGCACCTTCATTTTGAAATAAGAAAAAATATGGATATTGCTTTAAATCCATTTAAATTCATAGAAATTCAGGATACTATTCCTCCTTATATTGAAAAAATACTTTTGATTCCACTTGCAAGGAGTATAATAAATTCGTCCCATTTTCCACTTATTGTTAAAAAGGGGGGAACAAAAATTTATGGAAAGGGAGAATTTATGATATGGATTAAAACCTATGATAGATGGGAAAACGGAAATAAAACAGGTATTTACGGAATAAAAATCTTTAAAGATGATAGTTTAATATTTTCTAAAAAAATGGATAGTATTGTTATAGATAATCATAGAGAAGGTAACTTATTTTATTTCAAGGATACGAGATATTACTCAAAAAGCTGGTATCATCCCTTATGGATTTCAATAAATGTGGACAGGGATGTAAACATAAAGGTTGTTGTTTTTGATTATACAGGTAATAAGGATTCATTATCTTTTAAAATAGAAAACAAAATAAATTGGGATGCTTTAGCAAGAAAAATAAATATCCCCTCTTCTTTTTATTTTTTTGATGGAATTGTTTTTCGGGAAGGTAAAAATGTTAAAAACATCTATGCAATTTTAAATGATGAAAAAATTCAAATTGAAAAAACTCCCATGAAATGGTATAATGAGTTTAAATGGCTTCCCCCTCCTTTTTTTGAAGGTAAAGTAAAATTTTTATTTGAAGGTAAAGAAAATAGTGAAAAAGAAATTTATGTATTTTTTTCAGAAGAGAAAATTAAATCAAAAATAATAGATGGAATAGAAATTAAATATAAGAGCCCTTTCCCTTTATTTTTTTATGCAGAAATAAAAAATGAAAAAATAAATATTTTGCCAAATTTTGCAATTTTTGATACATTTTTAATTAAAAAAGAATTAAAAGAAAAAGAGTACTGGGTTTATAATGGAAAGTTTGCAGAAAAAGAATCGGCATTTGCCTTTAAAGGAGGAACTTTTGAAATAAGAAAGGATACGATGCCACCAAATTTTATCGGCAATAAAATAATATATTCAAAAAATCCATTCAATATTAGATTTTATGTGTATGACAAAGAAAGCGGTATTGATGGAAAAGGAATAAAATTTTATATTGATGGAAAATTTTTCCCACTTTATTATCATCCAATATATGGAAGGCTCAATCTATTCAAGAAAATAAAACTTGAAAAGGGAGAACATGAATTTTCTCTTAAAATAAATGATAAAGCACATAATCAACTGGATATAAAAGGGAAAATAATAATTAAAGAATAATTAAATATTATCCTTTTCTCTAAGTTTTTTCATTCTCTCTATCCCATTTATTTTTTTAATTATCTCAGTTACAGGAGGGGGCAAAAATTCTTCAAAACCTTTATTCTCTGCCATAATTTCTCTGATCCTTTCTCCAACATATTCTTCTCTTTTTAAAAACGGAATTCCTCTTAGAGGAAAACCCTCTTTTTCACATAAAATTTTTATAAGTGGATGATTTGAAAATATAACATCAAAAGGTGGGACAAAGGATTTTAAATTGGAAAGCCATGGATAATTGTTTTCAATATTTAGAATCGGAACTATTATTATTCTTTCAATATAATTTCTCAAACATTCCCTTATCATCCATATTCTTTCTCCTGCTGTAAAGGGATTTTCAAAAGTAAAATTGTACTGTGCTGCCATTATTGCTATTATAATCTCATCAAACTCTTTCAAAATGTAATCTACTGCATGTAAATGCCCTTTATGAAATGGCTGAAAACGACCTGGATAAAGTGCCCTTTTCATCCTGATTTTTTAGCCTCTTCTACCATTTTCAAAAATTCCTCTTCATTTATCGTTTTAACTCCGAACTCTTTCGCCTTCTCAAGCTTTGAACCGGGCTGTTCCCCTACAACAAGATAATCAACCTTTTTGCTTATAGAACCTGCTGCCCTTCCGCCAAAATCTTCAACAATCCGTTGTGCTTCTTCCCTTGTAAAACTTTTTAGTGTTCCTGTAAATACAAATGTTTTTCCGTAAAATGGGTTTTCTTTTGAAACCTTTACCTCTTCAAATCTAATTCCTGCATTTATGAGTTTCTCAATAACTTTCCTATTTCTCTCTTCCCTGAAAAATTTTACAACCGATTCCGCCATTTCAGGACCTATCCCTTCAATTCTTTGGAGTTCATCAATTCTCACATTATAAAGTTTTTCAATTGAACCAAAATTTTTTGCAAGAAGTTTTGCACCATGTTCCCCAATAAGAGGTATTCCAAGAGCATATAAAAATCTTGCAAGAGGTATATTTTTACTTTTTTCAATTGCATTTATTATGTTTTCTGCGGATTTTTCAGCCATTCTCTCAAGGGCTGCCCATGTTTGTTTTTTGATATAATATATATCTGCAAGGTCCTTAACAAGACCCCTATCAACAATTTGTTCTATTAACTTTGTTCCAAGACCCTCAATATCCATTGCCCTTTTTGAAGCGAAATGTTTTATTGCTCCCTTTAATTTTGCAGGACAGGATAGGTTTATGCATTTTAAATAAGCACCTTCTTTAAACACTTCACCAGAACAAACAGGGCACTTTGATGGAGGTAAGATTTCCTTTTCTTCGCCTGTCCTTTTTTCTTTAATAGGTTTAACAACCTCTGGAATAACCTCACCTGCTCTTCTTAAATAAACCCAATCCCCTATCCTTACATCCATCCTTTTAATTTCATCAAAGTTATGAAGGGTAGCCCTCTGAACCATAACTCCACCAACAGGTGTTGGGTCAAAAATTGCAACAGGTGTAATTATACCTGTTCTCCCTACCTGAAATATTACTTCTTTTATTTTTGTAGTAACCTCAGGGGCAGGATATTTTCCTGCAATTGCCCATCTTGGTGCCCTTATTGTTTTACCAAGTCTTTCCTGCAGATCAAGGGAATTGACCTTTATAACTATTCCATCAATATCATAGGGAAGGGAATCCCTTTTTTCCTTAAATTCCCTATAATAATCTATAACTTCACTAATATCCTTACATAGTTTTACATAGGGATTGACCTTAAAACCAAAAGACTTTAATGCTGAAAGAACTTCCCATTGAGTCTTAAATTCTATTCCTTCTCTATATCCTATCCCCCATGCAAAGAAATCAAGTTTCCTTTTAAGAGTTATATTCGGATCCAGCTGCCTTAATGAACCAGCAGCTGCATTTCTTGGATTTGCAAAAAGTGGTTCCCCCTTTTCAAGCCTTTCTTTATTTAATTCTTCAAAATCCTTTTTATTCATATACACTTCGCCCCTTATATCAATCCTTTTAGGAATTTTATATTCCTTACTTTCAATCAAATAAAGGGGAATAGTTTTTATGGTTTTTAAATTCAAAGTCACATCTTCACCTGTATTACCATCTCCTCTTGTTCCACCACCTTTTAAAACACCATCCTCATAAACTATTTCTGTTGAAAGACCGTCTATCTTTGGTTCTGCAGTATACTCAACAGGCGTTTTCTCATGCAAATTCAAGAATCTCTTTATCCTTTTATCAAATTCAATTATTTCTTCTTCATTCCTTGCATCCTGTAAAGATAGCATCTCCTCTTTATGGGGGAAGGGCTTGAATTCCTTTTGAGGGGGAGCACCAACCCTTTGAGTAGGTGAATCCGGACTTTTAAACTCCGGAAATTTCTCTTCAAGTTCTAAAAGTTCTCTAAATAGTTTATCATACTCCTCGTCAGAGATAACAGGGTCATTCAAAACATAATATCTATAATTGTGATAATTTATCTCCTTCCTTAATTCTTCAATTCTTTTTTTCACTTCTTCCCTTTCCATATCCCCTCCTTTTAAAAATCCGTTTCAGAATAAGCAATTCCAACATTATTTTTACCTCTCTCTTTTACTTTAAACATTGCCTTATCAGCAAGTGCTAAAAGTTTGTGAGGATTTTTTGTTGAGGTTGGAAAGGTTGCTACTCCAAAACTCGCAGTTATAAAAAACTTATAATTAGAAACTTCAAATTCTTTTGTTTCAAAATTTTCTTTTAACATTATTGCAACTGCTTTACCTTCTTCTAAAGTTACATTGGGAAGTAAAATCGTAAACTCATCTCCACCATACCTTGTGAGAACCGCCCCTGGGAAACTTTCAAAAAGCATATCAAGTCTTTTTCCAACCTCTTTGAGTGTTTTTCCACCGACAATATGTCCATGAATTTCATTTATTTCTTTAAAGTTATCAAGGTCAAGAAATATGCATGTTACAGGATGATATTTTTTGTTTGAAACATATTTTTTAAGCATTAAATGGAAATATCTTGAATTTGAAAGTTCGGTCAAATCATCCTTTATAAGGAGTTCCTGCATCTTCTCATTCAATGTAATGCTCTGATAAACTATTTCTATCAAAGGAAGATATT
>CBFGJO010000034.1:0-13557 GCA_965649125.1 Caldifarciminota bacterium
AATTTCTACAATCAATCGGGTTTTACATATCAATGCAGTTTATCTGGCTATTATTATGCCATTTAGAGTTCTTCGGGGTGGATACCAGCGAGGTTATTATCCAGACTGATAATGCTGCCTCGGATAGAAGATGAGTTTTATAACATTTTTTAAAAATTTATGAACACCTTCAGGGAATTTTTAATAAATAAAAAGCAATGTTTTATACACATTTGAAATAATAGAAACATCCGATGGCCCCATCTTAGCAACTACTGATGCAAGCGCTAACCCAACTGCTCTCGTCTGGAAAAGTACTGATGGTGGCGAGACATGGAATTATGTTTATATATCCGTTAATGGTGGTTTATCATGGAATAACGAGGGGAACATTACAAGGTGCAAGCAATTGCTTTACATTTAAAGTATACGGAAACAACCTTTATGCAGGGACTGATAATAGTAATGGTGAACTATACCTATCAACTGATTTTGCAAATTCCTTTATAAACCTCGGTGATAAAATGCCAACCGCAAATGCTATTTATGACCTTATGTTTGTGCTTGACTACCAATAAAATTTAGTTTTTTTCAAAAGAACCTGTTAAAATAGAACTCTATAATTTAGCAGGAATGAAAGTTTATGATAAAACCTTGCCTTCAACCTTTTCCTTTCTAATTAGGGAGGAAGTTGATGGAAGGTTTAAAAAGAGAACAGAACTATAAAAGTAATCTAACCAATTGAAAAAGTGTCAATTTTACTGTATAATTTAAACTTATAATTTGAGGAAAGAAATGAAAATTAAAGGGAAAACTTTGGTTTATATATTAGAGAAATTAGATGCCGTTGAAATTTACAAGGAATTGTATAGAATGTATGAGGATATTCTTCCAGAAGATTTTAAAAAAATAAAAGAGGATGATATTTTTCCATTTAAAGTTTATCTATCTCTTCTTGAAATAATAGGAGTTAAAAAGGGAAAAGAGTTTATAAGAGATTTAGGGAAAAAAATTGGTAAAGAGTTTATATCACAGGAATTGAGGATTGCAAAGAGGTTAGATATTGATTGGGTTTTAGATAAGGCTGCTTTAATTGGCGAATCTTTTTATACTGGAGGTAAGTATACAATTTCAAAAATTTCTGAGAATGTTGCAAGGGTTAAAATAGAAAGATTTGATGAATTTAATGAATTTGCTGAGGAGAAAGTAAAGGGATTTATAGAAGGAATTTTTGAGGAAATAGGATTTAAAATAAAGATTGACACAATTTTTTCGCCAATTAAAAATTTTCCCATTCTTGAATTTGAATTAAAATGGTAAAGGTAAGGTTTGCCCCGTCCCCTACAGGTGCACTTCATGTAGGAGGTGTCAGGACTGCTCTTTACAATTATTTATTTGCAAAGAACAAAAAAGGGGAATTTTATTTAAGAATAGAGGATACCGACCCTGAAAGGTCAAGGGAGGATTGGATTAGAATAATCATTGACGGTCTTTCATGGATAGGTATTGAATGGGATGGAGAAATAATTTATCAATCAAAAAGATTAGAGATATACAAAGAATATGCATTTAAATTGCTTAAAGAAAATAAAGCCTATTATTGCTTTTGTACAGAAGAAGAACTTGAAAAATACAAAGAAGAGGCTAAGATTTTAAAAAAACCCTTTAAATATCCAAGAACATGTCTTAAAAGAAGTGAAGAGGAGATTGAAAGATTAGAAAAAGAAGGTAGAAAGAAGGCTATAAGATTTAAAATTCCGAAAGGGAAGACAAAATTTTTTGATTTAATTCATGGAGAAATAGAGTTTGATAATTCGGAAATTGAAGATTTCGTTATATTAAGGCAGGATTTTTTCCCGACATATCAACTTGCCTGTGTTGTTGATGACCATCTTATGGGAATTACACATGTTATAAGGGGTGATGACCATATTTCAAACACTCCAAAACAGATTTTACTTTACAAGGCTTTTGGATGGGAAATTCCACAGTTTGCCCATCTTCCAATGATTCTTGGTCCTGATAAGAAAAGGCTTTCAAAAAGGCATGGTGCCACTTCAATAACAGAATTTAGAGAAGAAGGTTTTTTACCAGAAGCCCTTTTCAATTTTCTTGCCCTTTTAGGCTGGTCACCTGGAGATAACAGGGAGATAATTTCAAAAGAAGAGATGATTGAAATATTTGATATAAAAAATGTAAACAAAAGGGCATGTATATTTGATATAAACAAGTTACTCTGGATGAATTCAGAATATATAAAAGCCTTGTCAGATGAAGAAATCCTGAAAGAATCTTTAAATTTTTTTGAAAAGAAAGAGTGGTTTGAAAAAGAAAGGCATTTTGAAATATTAAAAAAAATAATTCCTCTATTTAAAACAAGAATCAGGACATTAAAAGAGTTTCCAGAATTTGCTGATTATTTTTTTACAAGGGAATATAAGTATGAAAAGGAAGGAATTGATAAATATTTTATATATCCTGAGGTTTTTGAGATATTGGAAGAGGTTTTGAGTGAAATAATTGTTTTGAATTATTTTAATAAAGAAAATTTGGAAAAAATTGTAAGAGAAAAAGCAAAAGAAAATAATGTTAAAAGTTCATTTATAATTCATCCATTAAGAATTCTACTCACTGGTAAACAGGTAGGACCAGGACTTTTTGAAATAATGGAAATATTGCAAAAGGAAGAAGTGATTTTTAGAATTAAAAGGGGTTTAAAAGAACTAAGGGGTTTTATTCTTTATAAAACAAATTATCCTGAAAGGGTAAAATATTAGGAGGCTTTATGAAGAAAAAAGTTTTTGAAATGGAGAAGATGGAGTATAAGCCTGTTAAAGCACCGAGGGGGAAGGAAATACAATGTAAAGGGTGGATTCAGGAGGCTGCTTTAAGGATGCTTATGAACAATGTTGATCCTGATGTTGCGGAAAAACCAGAGGAACTTATAGTTTATGGGGGAACAGGAAAAGCAGCAAGAAACTGGGAATGTTTCTGGGCAATTGTAGAAGCATTGAAGAATCTTGAGAATGATGAGACACTCTTAATTCAATCCGGGAAACCTGTTGGTATATTTAAAACTTCTGAATGGGCACCAAGAGTTTTGATAGCAAATTCTCTACTTGTTCCTGCCTGGGCTACCCTGGACTACTTTAGAAAACTTGAAGCAATGGGACTTATAATGTATGGACAGATGACAGCAGGTTCATGGATATACATAGGCACACAGGGGATAATTCAAGGAACCTATGAAACTTTTGCAGCCTGTGCAAGAAAGCATTTTGGTTCTTCTTTAAAAGGGAAGCTTGTACTTACTGCTGGAATGGGAGGAATGTCTGGTGCACAACCACTTGCGGTTACAATGAATGAAGGAGTCATTCTTGATGTTGAAGTTGACCCGAAGAGAATTGAAAGAAGGGTAAAGCAGGGATTCTGTGATAGTATGGTTTATAATCTTGAGGAGGCATTGAGACTTGTTGATGAAGCAATAAAGAAAAAGATTCCAAGGTCAATAGGTCTTGTTGGGAATGCTTCTGATATCCATCCTGAACTTTTAAAAAGAGGGATAATTCCTGATGTTGTTACGGATCAAACATCTGCTCATGACCCTTTAAATGGTTATGTTCCTGGCAGAATGTCTTTGGAAGAAGCAATTGAATTAAGAAAGAAAAATCCTGATGAATATTTAAAAAGATCTTATGAATCAATAGCAAGACATATGGAGGCAATACTTGAGATGCAAAAGCAAGGTGCGATTGCTTTTGATTATGGAAACAATATAAGGGGGCAGGCTCAAAAAGCAGGTGTTAAAGATGCTTTTCGTGTCCCTGGTTTTGTGATTGAATATATAAGACCACTTTTTTGTGAAGGTAAAGGTCCTTTTAGATGGGTTGCCCTTTCTGGTGATCCTCAGGATATTTATGCTACTGATGAAGCGATCTGTAAACTTTTCCCTGAAAATGAAGGACTTTTAAGATGGATAAAACTTGCAAGAGAAAAAATACCTTTTCAGGGTCTCCCTGCAAGGATATGCTGGCTTGGCTATGGTGAAAGGGATAAGGCAGGTCTTTTGTTTAATAAACTTGTAAGAGAAGGAAAGATAAAGGCACCAATTGTTATTGGAAGGGATCACCTTGATACAGGTTCTGTTGCATCACCAAATAGAGAAACAGAAGGAATGAAGGATGGTTCGGATGCGATTGCTGACTGGCCAATTTTAAATGCACTTTTAAATGCATCTTCTGGTGCATCCTGGGTTTCCGTTCATCATGGAGGAGGTGTTGGAATAGGATACAGTATTCATGCAGGTCAGGTTATAGTTGCGGATGGAGAAACTATTTCTGATAAAAAGATTGAAAGGGTTTTAACAAATGATCCCGGTATAGGGATTGTAAGGCATGCAGATGCAGGATATGAAAAGGCGATTGAAATGGCAAAAAAATTTGGGATAAAAATTCCAATGCTAAAAGAGGAATGATAGTTTATTCAATAGCAAACCAAAAAGGAGGGGTTGGTAAAACTACAACATGTTTGAATCTTTCTTTTGCATTGAGTAAAGTGAATAAAAAAGTTTGTGCAATTGATCTTGATCCACAGGCAAATTTATCTTCAGGGTTTGGAATCAATTCTTCTTCGGGGAATCTGTATGAAGTTTTTTGTTCAAAAAAAAGTCTGAAAGAAATAATTCAAAAGATAAATGATAACCTTTTTTTAATTCCTTCAAGTTTTGAACTCTCAGGTTTAGTTGAGGAGATAAGAAATGAAGAAAAAAAAGAAAGCCTCTTAAAAAATGTTATAAAAAATTTAAAGGGTTTTGATTATGTCCTCATAGATACACCTCCTTCTCTTTCAATTTTAACAATAAATGCCTTAACTGCCTCAAATTCCGTCATAATACCTGTCCAGAGTGAATATTATTCTCTTGAAGGTCTAACCTATCTTTTAAAAGTTATAAAAAAAGTTAAAGATTTTTTAAATCCTTCGCTTAAAATAAGGGGATTCCTTATAACACTTTTTGATAGAAGAACAAGACTTTCCTATGCAATTGAAGAAGAACTGCGAAGGGCATTTAAAGATAAGGTTTTCAAAGTAGTAATACCAAGAACTGTTAAATTTGCTGAGGCACCAAGTTTTGGAAAGAGTATTTTTGATTATGCTCCTTTTTCTCAGGGAGCGATTGCTTATATTGAACTTGCAAAGGAGATTTTAAAGGGGGATGAAAAAAGTTCTTGGTAAAGGCCTTGATGCGCTAATAAAAGGGGTTGAAGAAGAAAGTATTAAAAAATTGCCGGTTGAGAAAATAATTCCTGGAAAGTATGAATTAAGAACAAAGGTTTCTCTTTCTTCTTTACAGGAGTTAATAGATTCTATAAAAGAAAAAGGAATAGCTCAGCCAATTATTGTAAGACCATCTGGTGAAAATTTTGAAGTTGTTTGTGGACATAGAAGGTTTTATGCAGCAAAAGAGGCTGGTTTGAAGGAAATTCCCTGTATAGTTAAAGAAATAAATGATAAAGAAGCACTTGAGATCGCTATTGTTGAGAATCTTCAAAGAGAAGATTTAAATCCTGTTGAAAAGGCAATGGCTTTTAAAATTTTAAATGAAAAATTTGGTTTAACCCATGAGGAGATAGCAAAGAAAATAGGGAAAACAAGGAGTTCAATAACAAATACTTTGAGGATATTAACTTTGCCCCAGGAGATCATTTCTGCAATTTCTGAAAATAAAATAACAGAGGGTCATGCAAGAGCACTCCTTTCTTTAAAAACTGATGAAGAGAGGATGAGAGTATTTAAAAGGATGATGAGGGAAAGAATGAGTGTAAGGAAGGCAGAAAAGATTACAAGGAAAGATGTGGATGCAGAAATCATAAATCTTGAAGAAAAATTTAAAGAGATTGGATTTCTTGTTGAGATTAAGAAGAAAAAGAAAGGTGGATATATAAAGATATTTTTCGGGGATGAGGAAGATTTCAATTTTATAATAAAAAAATTTTTTAATGAATAAGATATTAAGCCTTATTAAAGAGATTACATCATTTCCTATGCCTTCCGGCTATGAAAAATTTTTTATTGAAAAAATTAAAGAAAGAATAAAGGGCTATCTTGATGAAGTAAGAATAGATAAAATGGGAAATTTGCTTGGAATAAAAAGGGGAAAAGGGAAAAAAATAATGATAACCGCTCATGTTGATGAAGTTTATATGTATATTAAGAAAACGAAAGGCAGTTTTGGGATAATTGAGGCACATGGAATTGATAAAAGGATTCTTAATAGCCAGGAAGTTATTTTAATAAAAAGTAATGGGGAAAAAATAGAAGGGGTTATTGGAAGCATTCCTCCCCATTTAAAAGAGGAAATAAAGGAAAGTGAAATTTTTGTTGATTTTGGGGAGGATACTGAAAAGCTGGGAATTAATATAGGTGATATTATTGTGTTCAAAGAAAGTTTTGGGATTTTAAATAAAAATATATTCTTTTCAAAATCTCTTGATAACAGAATAAGTGTTTCCTTAATTCTTTCACTTATTGAAAAAATAAGCAAAAAACTTTATCATAAAGAACTTTTTTTTCTTTTAAGCACACAGGAGGAAGCAGGAGGAATTGGAGCAATGGTGAATGCTTTTGAGGTCTATCCTGATGAATGCATTGTAATAGATACAACCTTTTCAAATTCTTTTTATAATAAAGAAGATATTGAAATCGGTAAAGGACCTGCAATAGGTGTAGGTCCATTCATTAATAAAAGAATGAGTGATAGTTTGATTAAAATATGTAAAAAATATAAAATTCCTTATCAAATTGAAGTTTTACCTTCCAAAACAGGAACAGAACTTGATGCAATTAGCCTTTTAAAAGAAGGGATCCCTTGTGCACTTATATCAATTCCAATAAGATATATGCATACTCCTGTTGAGGTTGCTGATGTAAGAGATATAAAATGGGGAATAAAGATTCTTGAAAAATATCTGGAGGAGAAATGATTGTTTTATTTTTAATTTTTTCCTTTTTTATTCATAATGAGGTTTTAATTCCTTCAGAACCCTTTGGACTTGTTGGCATAAGAGAAATTTCTTTATTTGAAACAAGTATCTCAAAATTTGATGGAGTGAAAAAAGATATTTTGCTTTTTTCGCTTTGTGATTGGTTTGTTGATTCAAAGATCTATCATCTTACCTATTACAATAAAAAAATAAAGTTAGGAATTTCAACCTCTTATTTTGATTTTGGAAAATTTGAATATTATGAAAAACCTTCAAATGAGCCAGTGTTTTATTATAGACCTTTTTCTATTTTATGTGGAGTTTACTATTCCTTTAAAATTGACCCGGAACTTCATTTAAATACAGGAACAAAGTGCATTTACTCCGTAATTCATGAATACACTTCAAAGAATATTCTTTTTGATTTCTTTTTATTTTTTAGACCTCTAAAATTTAAATTTTTAAAGGTAGAAGGAGGAATAAGGAATTTTGGGTTATCTTCAAAATTTGAAAAAAGGTACTATTCAGAACCTTTTTTATTTTTCTTAAATTTTGAAATTTTGTATGAAAATTTAAATTTTAAGATAAATTATAAAAAGGGATTGTGGAGAAAGCAAGATTTTGATAATAACTTCAATTTTGCCATTTCCTATAATTTAATGAAAAATATCAATTTGCTTGCAAGTTTTTCATATCCACACGATTTTGGCTTTTTTTCTTTCGGTTTTGAAATTATTTTCCCCTTTATTAATTTAAGATATTCTTATAAACCTTCCCATTTTTTTGACGATATACACTATATAGGGATCACAAATGCTGGAATTTGAGAAAAAAATTGAAGAAGTAAGCAAAAGGATTGAAGAATTAAGAGATATTCTTCTGGAGCATCCAGAATTTAAACAAGAACTTGATGCATTAGAAGAGAGAAAAAAAATTCTTATAAAAAAAATATTTTCAAACTTAAGTGCATGGGAGGTTGTTCAACTTGCAAGGCATCCTGAAAGACCCCATTCAAAGGATATAATTGAGAGAATTTTTGATGATTTTTTTGAACTTCATGGAGATAGATTTTTTGGAGATGATCCTGCAATAATTGCAGGAATAGGAAGGATTGAAAATTTTAAAGTAGTATGTGTTGGGGAGGAAAAGGGAAGAGGAACAAAAGAAAGGACTTTCAGGAATTTCGGGATGCCCCATCCAGAAGGCTATAGAAAGGCAATAAGAGTTTTTAAACTTGCAGAAAAATTTTCCTTTCCAATCATAACTTTTGTTGATACACCTGGAGCATATCCAGGTATAGGAGCAGAAGAAAGGGGGCAGGCATGGGCAATTGCATTTAATATATTTGAAATGTTAAAATTAAAAGTTCCGATAATTGTTTTTATAATAGGGGAAGGAGGTTCAGGAGGTGCTTTGGCGATTGCTGTAGGTGACAGGATCTATGCATTGGAGTATTCCATATACTCTGTAATTTCGCCAGAGGGTTGTGCTTCTATACTGTGGAGGGATAGCAAAAAAGCGGATAAGGCTGCGGAAGCCTTGAAATTAACAGGCAATTTTTTAAAAAGTTTTAAAATAATAGATGATATAATAAAAGAACCCGAAGGTGGTGCACATAGAGACCCGGATTTAACTGCAAAAAGAATAAAAGAAGTAATTATAAGGGATTTAAATGAGTTTAAAAATAAAGATATTGAAAAGCTCATAAGGGAAAGAAGGGAAAGATTCAGGAATATTGGCTTTTTTAATATAAAATGACACTAAAGGGGAACTTAAAAGATTTTGAACTTGGCGATCTTCTTCAACTTCTTCATATGAGTTTAAAAAATGGAGCGCTTAAGATATCTTCAATAGCAGGTGAAGGAATAATATATATTGAAAATGGAATAATAAGACATGCAGAACTTGGAAATGAAGAGGGTGAAATTGCGATGACAAAGATAATGCAATTAAAAGAGGGAACATTTGAGTTTTTAAAAGATGTTAAATCTTCAAAAAATACTATAAATTTACCTATCCCGAATCTTTTACTTGAAATAGCAAGAAAGATTGATGAATGGAAAGTGATAGAGAGAGTTGTTCCTTCAATGGATGCAGTTTTTGAAATAGAGCCAAACCCTGATACAGATGTAGAGGAGATAGAACTCAAGCAGAATGAGTGGAAGATACTTTCAAGAATTGATGGCAAAAAAAGTGTTAAGGAAATAGCACAAGATTTAAAGATAGAACCTTTTGAAACTGCTAAGATATTTTATGGTCTTGCAACTTCAGGACTTATCAGATTAAAACAAAAAAGTTTTGAAGAAAAAAAAGAAAAGAAAGAAGAGGGGAAAGGCTTTATGGGGCTATTTAAGAAAAAGAAGTGAATATAACAAAGTTTATCTTTGAAGATTTTATATTAAAGATTGCTTCTCTTTTAATAGCAGCGATTTTGTGGTTTCATTCTGCAACAGAAAAAACATATATTGCTGAAAGGGATGTAATTTTAGAGTATGAAGAAGTTCCTCCTGATATAACATTTAGAGAAGCTCCTATCAAAAAAATTAAAGTTTATTTTGAGGCAAAAGGTAAAGACCTTTTAAAACTTTATTTTTTAAAACCAAGAATTTATTTAAGTTTGAAAGAAATTAAAGAAGGGAAAAATGCTATCAGGATAAAAGAAAGTGATATTAAAATACCTGAAGATATAAAAGCTTACAAAATAATTTTAACTGAAAAAGTTATAAATTTGAATCTTGAAAAGAAAGAGAGTAAAAGAGTGAATGTTAAAATAGAGTATACTGGAAAACCAAGGGAAGGTTATGATATTTTAAAAGTTGTTCCAGATGAAAAAGAAGTTATAATAACAGGTCCTAAGAGCCTTGTAGAAAAGATAGAGGAGGTAAAATGTAAAGAATTGGATGTTTCTGGTAAAAAATTCTCTTTTTATGATTATTTACAAGTTTTGTCCCCTTCAACCTTAGTAAGTGTTAGCCCTTCCTCTTTAAGAGTTTATGTTGAGATAGAAGAAAAGAAATTTAAAGAAATAGAAAAGGAGATAGTTATAATTACAAGTGAAGAATACGATGTAAATATTGAGCCTAAAAAAATAAAAGTGAAATTTGGCGGAGTAAAAACAAGAATTGAAGATTTAGATTCTGAAAAAATAACCCCTTTAATAAATCTAACAGGATTTGGAGAAGGGGAATATTATATCCCACCAAAAATTATTCATCCTGAAGGAGTAAATGTTGAAGAGTTATCCCCGCCTTTTATAAGAGTAATTTTAAAAAAGAGAATTTGAACTTTTTTACATTAAAATTTTATAATTAACATGTTTCTGCCGGGGTGGCGGAAGAGGTAGACGCTGTGGACTTAAAATCCACTGGGAAGTAATTCCCATGAGGGTTCGAGTCCCTCCCCCGGCATAAGATTAGTAAATATGGCACATGCTTATACTCCTGGATTAAAAGTTGCAAGAAAAACTTTGGTCAGGAAAGAAAGAAGGTTGCCGCTTCCTGGAAAAGTAATAGTATCAAAAGGTCAAAAGGTAAAAGCCGAAGATGTTGTTGCAAAATCAGATATTCCTGGGAATGTTCACCCTGTTAATGTTGCAGGACTTTTAGGAGTTTCACCATCGGAACTTATTTCATTTATGATAAAAAAAGAAGGAGATAGGGTAAAAAAGGGTGAAATTATTGCTGAGACAAAAGGAGTATTTGGATTATTTAAAAATAAAGTGGTTTCTCCATGTGATGGAATAATAGAATCAATATCTTCTATTACAGGACAGGTTATGATAAGGGAAAACCCGATCCCTGTTGAACTTCTTGCATATATTGATGGTGAAATAATAGATATAATTGAAAATGAAGGTGTTATTGTTGAAACAGTCGCAAGTTTCGTTCAGGGTATTTTTGGTATAGGTGGTGAAGCAATAGGTAATTTAAAATTGGTTGTGGATTCACCGGAAGAGGAACTTACTCCTGAAAAAATTCCTGATGATATAGATGGTAAAATACTTGTTGGGGGTTCCTTTGTCACAAAAGAGGCTATTGAAGAAGCAATTAAAAAAAGGGCAAGAGGCATTGTTGTTGGTGGTATAGATGATATGAATTTAAAAAAATTTCTTGGTTATGATATAGGTGTAGCAATAACAGGTTCAGAGAATGTAGGACTTACTTTGATAATTACAGAAGGTTTTGGAAAAATGAGGATGGCAAAAAGGACATTTGAACTTCTTCAAGAACTTAATGGCAGGAAGGCTTCCTGTAATGGTGCAACACAGATAAGAGCAGGGGTTATAAGGCCAGAAATTATTGTTTCTCATGATGAGAGAATAAGAATTCAGGAAGAAGAAGATTCTTTAAAAGAGGGGATGAATGTAGGAACTTTAGTAAGGATAATAAGGGAACCATATTTTGGAAGAATAGGGAAAGTAAAATCACTTCCACCAGAACTTAGAAGAATTGATACTGAATCAAATGTTAGAATTGTTGAGATTGAACTTGATGATGGTAATGTTGTAACTATTCCAAGGGCAAATGTGGAGATAATTGAAGAATGAAACTGTATGAGAAAGAGTTTTTTGAGGGCGAAATAATATTTAAGGAAGGAGAAATAGGTGATGAGATTTATTTAATAGAGGAAGGAGAAGTAGAAATATTTAAAGAAATTGAAGGCAAGGAGAAAAGAATTACAATTTTAAAAGAAGGTGAAGTTTTTGGGGAGATGTCTGCTCTTGATGGAAAACCTCGCTCAGCCTCAGCAAGGGCTTTAAAAGATACTGTTTTAAGAATAATGAATAAGGAAGCACTAATTGAATATATAAAGCAGAATCCTTTCATTGAATATCTTATAAATACACTTATTGAAAGATTGAGGATAGCAGATGAGCAGATAAAATTTCTTTCAATTAGCCCAGAAGAATTAAGATTTTTAACTTTTTTAAAATGGGTAAATCGTGAAAAACTTCTTCCCTGTGATATTACAAAGATTTCTATTTTTACAGGAATAAAAGAAAATAAATTGAAAGAATTAATTGAGATTTATAAATCAAAGGAGATTCTTGAAGAGGATAATGAAGAAGTAAAGAGTATAAATGAACAGAAATTAGATAGTTATAAAAATTCTTTACTTAAAATTCTTTAAATTAATATGAAGTTCCAGGAAATTCTTAAAATGATAGAAGAAATTGAAAATAAAATTGCTGAGTCCCAAGGGAAGGATATTGCTTTACTTGAAAAATATAAAAAACTCAAGCCCCTTGAGGAAAAAATAAAAGAATACTTTAAAATAGAGAAGGAAATTAAGGATATTGAGGATATGGAAAAGGAAGAGAAAGATAAAGAAATGATTGAATTTATGAAGATAGAAAAAAATAACTTAGAAATTAAAAGAGAAGAGATTAAAAGAGAGATAAAAAAACTTTTAATTCCTAAAGACTCACTTGATGAAAAGAATGCAATCCTTGAGATAAGAGCAGGAACAGGTGGAGAAGAGGCAGCACTTTTTGCAAAAGATCTAATGAAAATTTATTTAAAATATGCAGAAAATAAAGGTTATAAAGTTTCAATAACAAATATTCATGAAACTGATTTAGGTGGCGTAAGAGAAGTTGTTTTACTTATAGAAGGTAAAAATGCCTATGGTGATTTTAAATATGAAAGTGGAGTCCACAGGGTTCAGAGAATACCCGTTACAGAAGCATCGGGAAGAATTCATACATCAACTGCCTCAGTTGCTGTATTGCCTGAATATGAAGATATTGAAGTTGAAATAGATCCTAACGACCTAAAAATAGAAGTTAAAAGGGCAAGTGGACCAGGTGGTCAGCATGTAAATGTTACTGATTCAGCAGTCAGGATAACACATATTCCAACAGGTATTGTTGTTCAATGTCAGGATGAAAGGTCGCAGCATAAGAATAAAGCAAAGGCTTTGAGGATTTTGAAAGCGAGAATTTATGAATATGAAAAAAGTAAAAGGGAAAAAGAGATAAGGGAGAAAAGAAAAAGTCAGATTGGGACACAGGAAAGGAGCGAAAAAATAAGAACTTACAATTTTCCACAGAATAGGGTAACAGATCACAGGATAAATTTAACCCTTTATAATCTTGAAGAAATCCTTGAAGGGAAAATTGAGGAATTAATTGAAAAATTAAAAGAAAAAGAAGAGGAAGAGAAATTAAAGGAAATAGAATTTGAAAAGGATAAGTGAGATAAAAAAGACTATCAAAAAATTCTATAAAAATAACGATATTGATAATGTCTTGGTGGAAATTTTAAACATTTCTTTAAAAGAGATATACAAAGATGATATTTTTTTAGATGAAAAAAAGGAAAAAGAGATAATTTCTATTTTTAAAAAAATTTCTTCTGGCTATCCAATCGCATATCTTACTAAAAAAGCATATTTTTATGATTTAGAAATTTATATTGAGGAAGGTGTATTCATCCCAAGATGTGACACAGAGATATTCTCAATTGAAACAATAAATTTTTTTAAAAATTTAAATTTTTATCCTGAAAAAATTCTTGATTTAGGATGTGGAACAGGTTGTATTGCACTACTTTTCAAAAAATTTTTTCAGGATTCAGAAGTTTTTGCAATTGATATA
>CBFGJO010000035.1:0-12965 GCA_965649125.1 Caldifarciminota bacterium
ATTATAAAAGTTAAATAATTTAAATAAGGGGTGGTAAAAAGGTTTTATTCCTTTCCACCTTTTTTATTTTATGGTAATTTCCATTTTCTCTTTTTCTAAAATTTTTTTAATAAATTTTCCTGTATAGGATTTTTCATTCTTTATTATTTCTTCAGGAGAACCTTCTGCTACTAAATATCCCCCTTCCTCCCCTCCTTCTGGTCCTAAATCAATTATATAGTCTGCACATTTTATTACATCAAGATTGTGTTCAATAACAATCACCGTATTTCCCATATTGACAAGTTTTTGCAAAATATTTAATAAATTCTTAACATCTTCAAAATGTAATCCTGTTGTTGGTTCATCAAGAATATAAAGTGTTTTTCCTGTTGATACCTTTGAAAGTTCTTTTGAAAGTTTGATTCTCTGTGCCTCACCTCCTGAAAGTGTTGTTGCTGGTTGCCCTAATTTTATATATCCAAGTCCAACATCTTTTAAAAGTGATAGTTTCCTTTCTATTGCAGGAATATTTTCAAAAATTTCATATACTTCATCTACTGTTTTATCAAGAATATCTGCAATACTATATCCTTTAAATTTTACTTCAAGTGTTTCTTCATTATATCTTTTACCTTTACATACATCACAGGGAATATAAACATCGGGTAAGAATTGCATTGAAAGTTTTACAAATCCTTCACCCATGCATGCCTCACATCTACCCCCTTTAACATTGAAACTGAACCTCCCTGGTGTATATCCTCTCTTCCTTGATTCAGGAAGTGATGCAAAAATTTCTCTTATAGGTGTGAATGCCCCTGTATATGTTGCAGGATTTGATCTTGGTGTTCTTCCTATTGGTGATTGATCAATATTTATAACTTTATTTATATATTCAATTCCTTCAATCCTTTCGTAAGGCAGCGGAATTTCAGGGGAATTGTATAGCATTCTTCTTAAAGCCTTATAAAGTGTTTCAATAATTAAAGTGCTTTTCCCTGACCCAGATACACCTGTTACACATATAAATAATCCTATTGGAAATTTTACATCTATATTTTTTAAATTGAACCCTCTTGCACCATAAATTGTTAAATATTTTCCAGAGGGTTTTCTCCTTTTTTTAGGTATAGGAACATCCTTTCTATAAGAAAGATACTCACCTGTCAAAGATTTTTTAAATTTTTTTAATTCAGATGGGGTTCCAGTGAATACAACATAACCACCATTTTCACCTGCCCCTGGTCCTAAATCTATTACAAAATCAGCATTTTCAATTGTCTGTCTATCATGCTCAACAACAATCACCGTATTTCCTAAATCCCTTAATTTTTTTAATGTATTTAAAAGTTTTTCATTATCCCTTGGATGAAGCCCAACTGTCGGCTCATCAAGAACATACATAACCCCTGTTAAGCCGGAGCCGATCTGTGTTGCAAGCCTTACCCTCTGGTCTTCACCCCCTGAAAGCGTTTCAATTGTTCTATCAAGGGTTATATAGGTAAGTCCAACATCTTTTAGAAAAGAAAGTCTTGCCTTTATCTCTTTTAAAATCTGTTTTGCAATCAATTTTTTCCTTTCCGTTAATTTTAAATTTTCAAAAAAGTTTAAAGCAGAAATTACATCCATTTTTGTTATCTCATATATATTCTTATTTTCTATTAATACCCATAAAGATTCCCTTTTTAATCTTGCTCCTTTGCAAACAGGGCAGGGTTTTTTTACTAAATACCTTTCTATTTCTTCAATAACCCATTCAGAATCTGTTTCACTGTACTTTCTTAAAAGGAATGGAATTATACCTTCATAAAATTCATAATCACTTTCTGGATTTTCAGGGTCAAGATTTTCTATTTTTTCTTTTCCAAATAAAATAACATTTTTGAATTCTTGAGGTAAATTCCTCCATTCCTCTTCTAATGAAGTGTTATAAATTCTTGAAAGTCTTTCAAGTTTATAAAGGAGCCATCCCCTTGGTTCACCAATCGGTCTAATACATCCCTCCATTATCGAGAGCCGGGGATTAACAAGTAAATTCGGGTCAATCTCGTATTTAAAGCCGAGTCCAGAACATTTTTCACAGGCACCATAAGGTGAATTAAAAGAGAACATTCTTGGCTCAAGTTCAGGAAGGGAGAAAAAGCATTTTGGACACATAAGTTTTTCAGAGAATATCCTTTCATCTTTTTCATTTGAAATTATTTTAATTATTCCTTCCCCTTCTTTTAATCCCTGCTCTATTGAATCAGCAAGCCTTGCTCTTATTCCCTCTCTAATTTCTATTCTATCAATAATTATTTCAATTAAATGGATCTTATACCTTTCAAGTTTTGGAACCTCATCTATATCATATATTTTTCCATCAACCCTTACCCTTACCCATCCATTTCTTTTTATCTTTTCAAAAAGTTCTCTATATTCACCCTTTCTTCCTTTTATCTTTGGTGCTAAAATCATTATTTCATTTCCTTTCTCTTTTTCCATTAGATACCTTATTATTTCATCTAATGTACTTTTTTCAAGCGGAATTTCACAATCAGGGCAAAAAGGTTTACCTATCCTTGCAAATAAAAGCCTTAAATAATCATAAATTTCTGTTACTGTTGCAACAGTGCTTCTCGGGTTTCTTGCTATTTTTCTCTGTTCAATAGCAATCGCAGGGGAAAGACCCTCAATCAAATCAACATCAGGTTTTTCCATTAAGCCTAAAAATTGCCTTGCATATGCAGAAAGACTCTCAACATATCTTCTCTGACCTTCTGCATAAAGTGTATCAAAGGCAAGAGAAGATTTTCCAGAACCTGATATCCCTGTTATAACAACTAATTTATTCTTTGGTATCTCTAACTCAATATTTTTTAAATTATGCTGCCTTGCTCTTTTTATTATTATCTTATCGGACATTTAATTTTACTTTGAGAATATCTCTAACCCTCTACTGGATAAACCGAGACATAAACTCTCCGTTTTCTTCTTTCAAACCTTACAATTCCAGAAACCTTTGCAAAGAGTGTATCATCTCCTCCTCTTCCTACATTCCATCCAGGATAAAAATATGTCCCTCTTTGCCTTACTAAGATACTGCCACTTAAAACAAAAGAACCATCCCCTCTTTTAACCCCAAGATATTTTGAATGACTATCTCTTCCATTTTTACTTGAACCCATTCCTTTTTTATGTGCCATATTACCTCCTTTTTAAGTCTTTAATTATAACAAAAAATGATTTTTATTTCAAAAAAAATATATTTTACTTTATAATTATAAAAATTTAAAGGAGGTGTAAAATGAAATTCTCAAAAATAATATTTTTTATAGGTATTTTATTTTTTGTTTTTTCAATTCTTTTTAAAATTTTTAAAATTGAATGGCCAACTGCTATATACCATCCTTTAACTTATTTAAGGGCTTGCTGGACATTTATTTTAATAGCAATAGCCTATCATCTTTTATTTGAAAGGAGCGAAAAATGAGAAAAATAAAATATATAAATCTAAAACCTGAAGAAATTCCTACCCATTGGTATAATATATTACCTGATTTGCCAGAAGAAATCCCTCAGCCAAAAGACCCTCCAGAAGGTGAATCAAGAATAAAAAATTTAAAAAAGATGATGCTTGAAGAATGTCTGAAACAGGAATTCTCAAAAGAAAGATGGATAGAAGTGCCAGAAGAACTTAGATTTTATTATATGCAGGCAGGAAGACCAAGACCCCTTTTTAGAGCATATTCTTTAGAAAAATACCTTGATACACCTGCTCATCTTTATTATAAGGCAGAATTTTATAGTCCAACAGGTTCCCACAAAGTTAACACTGCACTTGCTCAATGCTTTTATGCAAAAAAAGAAGGGTATAAAAGGGTTGTGACAGAAACAGGTGCAGGTCAATGGGGTTCTGCCCTTTCTTATGCAGCAAGAATATTTGGCTTAAAATGTACAGTTTACTGGGTAAGGGCAGTTTATAAATGGAAAAAAGAAAGAAGGATATTTATGAGGATGCTCGGCTCAGAAGTTTTTGCTTCCCCTTCTCCAAATACAGAATATGGAAAAGCACTTTATGAAAAAAATCCTGACCATCCTGGATCACTTGCAATCGCAATCTCAGAGGGACTTGAAGATGCTTATAAAAATTCTGACACGGTTTATCTTTTAGGTTCTGTTTTAAATCATGTATTGCTTCATCAAACAGTAATAGGGCTTGAAACAAAGAAGCAGTTTGAATATTTTGGTGAATATCCAGATATAATAATTTCATGTCTTGGTGGCGGCTCAAATTTTGGTGGTTTTGCCCTCCCTTTTTATCATGATGTTTTAAAAGAAGGGGAAAAGATAAAATTTATTGCTGCTCAAAGTGAGGTTGCTCCAAACCTTTTAGGTGAATATAAATATGATTTTGCGGACCATGCTGAACTCACTCCAATGCTTAAAATGTATACTTTGGGGCATAAAAAGGAAATGGATCCAATTAAAGGTGATGGGCTAAGGTATCATGGTGCTGCACCTATACTGAGTTTTTTAAGATACAAAGGTCTTTTAGATGTTAAAGTTTATCCAAAGGATGAAAAATATGTTTTTGAAAGGGCAAAAGAATTCTTTCAGACAGAAGGATTTCTTCCTGCACCTGAATCAGCATACAGTATAGCCTGTGCAATTGATGAGGCAATAAAATGTAAAGAAAGTGGAGAAAAAAAAGTTATTGCTTTTAACATTTCAGGACATGGATTTTTAGATTTAGAAGGTTACGGAGAAGTACTCGGAATTTAAAATTTTTTAAAACTTATTTCAACAATAATAGGTCTTCTTTTTATAATAGTAGGTTTTTAATTCAGAAATATGATGAAATTGCAAACATTTTTAAAAGAAATTAAAAAAGTATCAAAAGTGATATATGAAAAATGTCTGGCTTGCGGAGGTGAAGGGAATATGTCCATTCTTTTAAATGAAGAGCATATTTTAATAACTTCAAAGGGAGCAAGGATAAAAGATTTAATTAAAGATCCTCGCGAAAATTTATCTTTAATAAAAATTGAAAAAGATAATTTTTATCTTTTAAAAGGGAAAGAAGGATCATCTGAAACATGTGTCCATTTTTTATCTTATAAAAAAATTTTGGAAAAAAATTTAAAAGAAACCTATTTACTCCATCTTCATCCAGAAAATATAATTGCAATTTCCCATCTTGTAAAAGATGAAAAAATGCTCAATAAAATTTTAAAAGATATCCATTTTGAATTTGAACACTTTTTCCCAGAAGGAATTGGTTTTATAAAAGAAAAAAAGCCCGGCTCCCTTGAACTTGCAAAAGAAAATGCAAAAAAAATTTCAAAATATAGATGTGTAATATGGAAAAAACACGGAATAATTGCAAGAGGTAAAAATTTTGAAGAATGCCTTGAAAGGATTGAGATTTTAGAAAAAATTGCAAGTATCTATTTAAAATTATTCTATTTTAAGAAGTTCTTTTAAATGGAGTGTTAAACCTTCTACCCAGAAAATAGGAGTATTATCCTTTAAATATAAAATTGAAGGAAATTTATTAATTCCCATTTTTTTAACAATTTCATCATCTATTTTATAAATTTTTCCCTCTTTTATTTCATTTTCCTTCAAAAATTTTTTGATTTCCTCAACATCCTCTCCAAAGAAAAACAATTTACCTTCAAACTCGTTAATCCCGTCTTTTGCATTTAAAATTGTGCTTCTTGATTCCTCTGATTTTAAATCAAGAAATATTAAAAGAACTTTTCCCTTTATAATTTCTTCTTTTTCAATTCCCTCAAATCCTTCATACTTTCTTATAACAAGTTCACCCCCTTTTAAATCTTTATAAGGAATACTTACATCAAATGAAACTTTTAAAATGTCTTTTTCTCTTAAATCAATTTTCTTAACTCTTATGAAGGCATCACCCCTTGCATTTCTAAAACCAGAGAATAAATAATAAATATCTTTATCAAGTTCTATTATTTGAACTGTATCTTTCTTTATTATATCAGGTTCTAATCTTTCAGGATATTCTTTAAATGAAACAATGCTAAAATTTTCAAAATATTCAAAATCCTTTGAAATGTTAATTCCCTCTTTTAAGAATTTTAGAGTTAAAAATGCTTTTTCCTTTTTCTTTTCCTTTTCAAAACTTAATTCCTTCCATCCATCATTCCAGTATAAAACACCTTTATAATTCCATTTTATCTTTGAGGGAATACCAAGTGTTCTTAAAATTGCACAGATTAAAATGTATCTTTCAATATTTCTCCCCTTTTTGATTTTATAAATATATAATGGATTTAAAAGTGGTCTGAAAAATTCCCTTTCTTTTTCCTCTTTTATATTCTTTTTTACCCATTCTGAAATTTTCTTTGCTGTTTCACTAACATCTTTATTTAAAAATTTTTTAAACTTTGGGAATAAATAATATCTATAAAAATTAAATTCTTCAAAAAGTATCCTTTCTGGAATTAAATATTTTTCAGAAATTGTATCGTAAGCATTTTTTGAAATGTTTAAAGAATTTTTTATGTATTTAATTTCTTCTCTTAAATTTATCGTATCCATCATAACAAGGTCTTTTGGATTTGTATTTTCAAAAAATTTTAAAAAATTTTCTTTCTCTTCTTCATTTAAAGAATTGTAAAATTTTAAAATTTTATCTTTGTTTCCTCTTGCACCTTCAAGAATTTTGATAAATCTTTTATCCTTTATATTTATTGTATCAATATAAGAAATTTTTTCAAAATTCTTTTTTCTTATAATATTTAAAGAATCAAAATTCGCCCTGTATAAAGGTTTTTCAGTATCCTGGGTTTCTTCTTTTACATAAAACCAAAAGGAAGTATCTTTTAACTCTTTATTATCAAGGTTAATATAAATTGTATCAAAATCCTTTTTTTGTCTTAAAATTTTAAAATCGTATGAAGAATCCTTGAAGGAATAAATAAAATAATCATTTTTACCAAGTAAATATTCTTTTTTACCATCCTTTAAAGTATCAATAAAAATTGAGACAAAAGCAGAATAATTGTAAACACAAAAAGAAATAATCGTATTTTTAGGTGCTCTAACAAAAACTTTATATGGAGAGGTATAATTTTCTGTTACATTTAAAATAGTAAAATTTTTCCCTTCTTTAAAAATATTTTCTTTTTCTTTTTTTATCTTCCCGAAAACAGGTGATAAAACTATACCTGCCCTTTTTGAAGAATTTCTGAACCATGCAAAATTTAAATCAGTTGGTTCTGCAGAACCTATAAATTCCCATTTATCACCTGTCCAAACTTCACACCATGCATGATTGCTCTCTGTAAATGGCCACCAGGGAGTATAAACTTCTCTTACAGGTATACATGCTGTCCTTAATGCCTTCATAAATAGAATCGTCATTTCCTCACATCTTCCAAATCCCCTTTTAATTGTTGAAATTGCATTCTGGTCCCATCTATCTGTTGGCCTATATTCTATTTTTGTATAGCACCATTCATTTATCTTTAAAACAGCATCCCTTATATTCTTCAAATCTTTTATAAGATTGTAAATTGTATCTTTATAAATAAATGTAAAGTTTTCAAGAGGCTCCTGTGTTATCCTTGCTGGCAGTATATAGTGATATAAAAGATAATCATTTATTTTATCTTTCCAGGGCACTTTTTCAAGGTTTTCTTTTATTGCTTTTAAATGCAATATAAAATTTTCATAGTTGAAATTTAAAATATCGGGATCGGTAGAATATTCAATCAAAAATTCAGCCCATTTTAAAACATTTTCCTTTTTTGCAAGATTTAAAAGCTCCTTTTTCTTTTTTTCAAGACTCAAATTAAAGATTAAAAATATTATAGTTAAGATTTTCATTTTACCCTCCTTTTATTCTTTAAAAATTCAAAAACTATAAAAAAACCTAAAAAGATAAGGATTATATCAACAAAAAATAAAAGGTAATTTTTTAATTTCAAAAATTCTGAAATTTTTATTATAAGACTTGATAAAGTTATTAAAAGCATTACTCCTGCAGGAATTAATGTTATTAAACAATTTTTCTTTTTATGAGTAAGCCAGGCACTTGCGGTTAAAAGGGCAAGTGCTGCAACAAGTTGATTTGATGCTCCAAAGAGTGGCCACAGGATTTGCCATTTACCTGATAATAAAAGATAAGCACTTACTAAAATTACAATAAATGTTGAAATAAATATGTTTTTAAAACCTGTAATTTCTTGAAATATGAATCTTGTTATTCTTGTAGCAGTATCAAGTGTTGTTAAGATAAAAGTGTTTAAAATTAAAAGGGCTATAAAAGGTGAGTATTTTCCTAAGAAAAAAACAGTTTTTGAAAAACCAATTGAAAATATCTCAAGAGGACTTTTTTCTAAATTCATTTCTTTAAGACCAAACGCAACAATTAATAAAACAGAAGTTGCAAGAATCCCTTCAAGTATCATAGCACCATAACCTATTCTTTTAATATCCTTTTCATTTGCTATCTGTTTTGAAGTTGTTCCACTTGAAACAAGTGAATGAAAACCAGAAATTGCTCCACAGGCAACTGTTATAAACATTATAGGGAATAGAGAGCCCTCATTGGATGAGAATCTTAAAAAATTCAAATTATTTAATGGTGCAGGATTTAAAAATATTCCTATAACCATTACAGAGATTCCAAAGAATAAAAGAAAACTTGAAAGATAATCTCTTGGCTGTAATAAAATATTTACAGGTAATATTGATGCAAAATAGGAATATAAAAGAAGGATTATTACCCATATTAAAAAGGCTTCTTTAATATTAATTCTTATTGGGAATTTTTCTCCAAGAATAACAAGTGAAAAAAGCAAAAGTATTCCGATAACTGTTGATTTTAAAAGCCCAAATTTTGTTTTATAAATAAGAAATGCTGTAAAAATAGCAACAAAAATAAGACCTATTGAAGGCAAAACTATTTGGGGCATTGAAACAAATGTTCTTGCGCATAATGATGAAAACACTGCAATAACAAGTATTAGCGCAAACCATAAAAATATGAGAAATACAAATCCTGCCCTTTTTGAAATGTATTTTTGAGTTATATCTCCTATACTTTTGCCTTCTTCTCTTACTGAAATAAACATAGAAGCAAAATCATGGACCCCTCCTAAAAATATTGAACCAAATATAACCCATATTAATACAGGAGCCCATCCCCAGAAAATATAAGCAAAAATAGGACCAATTATAGGACCAGCACCTGCAATTGATGAAAAATGGTGTCCGAATAAAACAAAAGGATTTTTCGCAGGAACATAATCAACTCCATCAAATTTTGAAAATGCAGGTGTTTTTCTTTTTTCATCAATTCCAAAGATTTTTGAGAGAAAATTTCCATAAAAAAGATATCCTATAATAAAAATTATTAAAAGGAAAGAAAATAAAATTGAATTCATTTTACTTTTTATATTATAAAGTAATATAATTAAAATATCAAAATGTTTTGGAGGTGTATGATGTCACAAAGATATAAAGGTAGGGTTAAGTGGTTTAACCCAAAAAAAGGTTATGGATTTATAACACCTGATGATGGGTCAAAGGATTTATTCGTCCATTACTCGGATATAGAGGGTGAAGGATTCAAAAGTCTTGAAGAGGGTGATAAAGTGTCCTATGAGATTGAGCAGAGTAAAAAAGGACCAAGGGCTGTTAAAGTAAAAAAGGAGATAGAAAAAGAGTAAATTGAATTTTTAAAGGGATTATTTTTAAAATTTTAAACTATTTTGGGGCCGTAGCTCAGGTGGGAGAGCGTGAGGCTGGCAGTCTCAAGGTCGTGGGTTCAAATCCCACCGGCTCCATAAAAGGGTTTATGAAAATGATTAAAATGATAATTATATCTGGAATACTTTTTTGTGCAACACCACAAAAAAAAGAAGAAGTGAGTAAAGAAAAGGAATATGAGCCTCTGAAGGAGGCAAAGGTTTTATATATGAGGGCGCTTTCTTACTACCAGCAGGGAAAATTTGAAGATGCTATAAATAATTATAAAGAGGCTTATGAAATTGACACAAACTTTGTTGATGCCCTTGTAGGAATTGGAAATTCTTATTTAGCATTGAAAAAATATGAGAAGGCTGAAAGTATATTTACAAGAGTTATTTTTAAATATCCTGATGATTCAAGGGGTTATGAAGGATTTGGATTTTTATACGGGTTTTGTAAGAAAGATTATGAAAAGGGGAAATATTATTATTTGAAGGCACTTGAGAAGAAAAAGGATGACCCTGCAATAATTTTTAATCTTGCAACTTTATCCGAGGATTATGATAAAAATTTTGCAGATAGTTTATACAGACTTCTTCTTTCAAAAACTCCTGATCATCCAGGAACAATTAAAAAATATACTCTATTTCTTATAAAAGAAAAAAGGTATAAGGATGCAATAAGTTATGCCTATAAGGCGGAAAGTTTATTTAAAGAAGATGTGGAGTTAAGAGCTCGCCTTGTTGAAGTTTTTTATAATATGAAAGAATATAAAAAAGCTCTTGAAAATGTTGATTTTGTTATTTCAAAATTTCCTCAAAGTGCTTCCTTATATATTCAAAGGGGTGATATATATTCAGCAATGGGTAATTATTCAAAGGCTCTTTCTGATTATGATACTGCTTTAAAGATTGAGGAGAATAATTTTCTTGCACTTCTTAGAAAGTCAGAATTACTTATAAGAGTTCAAAGACTTTCTGAAGGAATAAATGCTGCACAAAAGGCAATAAGTTTGGGGATAACCGAGCCTGAATTAAAATCTTTTGCTTATGCAATAATTGGTGATGGTTATAAAAGGATTGCAGAAAATCTTGCAGAGAAAGGCGAAAAAAATTCTGCAATAAATAATTATAAACTTGCAATAAGTTATTATGAGAAATCAAAATCCGTGGGAAAAACAGCCTATTATTCTTACTCTGATGCGAATATAAAAATATGCGAGGAAAAAATAAGGAAACTTTTAGGAATAAGATGAAAAGAGGTTTTGTGAAATTTTTGATTCCAATCATTATATTTGGTATTTTGGTTTATCTTGGGATACCAGTTCTAATTTCCCATTTACATTTTTTAGCAATAAAAGACAGAACAAAGGAAATGGCAAAATTTTCAAGGTTTTATTCAAAAAGTGAAATTCTTTCAAAGATTTTAGAAAGGGCAAATGAGAATAATGTGAAGATTGATTCTTCGCGTATAGAGATATGGGAAGAAGGAGGATATACAAAAATAAGGTTTTATTATGAGGATACAATTAGGTATTTTGGGAAATATACATTCATAAGACCCCATGAAGTTTATGTTGAAGAAATTCCAACATCTATAACTCCAAAATACTGATGAAATCTTTTTTTGAAGAAAAGGTTCTTATTCTAAATCAAAATTATGAGCCATTATCTATCTGTACTGTTAAAAGAGCTATTATTTTAATATTTCTGAATAAGGCAGAATATGTAATAAAAAGGGATGGGAAAGTAATAAGAAGTGAAAGAATAGAGTTTCCTGTTCCTTCTGTTATAAGAGTTTCAAAATATATAAGTTACAGAGCATATGATATTCCACTAACAAGAAAAAATGTTTTGAAAAGGGACAATTATGAGTGTCAATATTGTGGTGCAAGAGATAGGCCAATGACAGTAGACCATATAATTCCAAAGACAAGGGGCGGTAAAGATGAATGGACAAATCTTGTTTGTGCCTGTGTAAAATGTAACAATAAAAAGGGTGATAGAACACTTAAAGAGGCTGGAATGAAACTTTTAAAGAAACCAAGGAAGCCTACAAGGTTTCATATAATGTTTTCAAGTGGTAAACTCCCGGATATAAACTGGAAAAAATTTCTATTTCTTGATTAATTTAATTTTCTTTCTTTCTCTTTATTACATTGGAAATTGTGAACTTATTGGTGTTCACCAGAATTATTTATTTAAAATTGATTCAATTGTTAAAAAATATAAAGGTAAGGATTTTGATTCAACGAATATAAGAAAGATTTGTTTTGAGATAATTGAATTCTTTGAAGAAAAGGGTTATCCTTTTGCTCGTGTTAGAATTGTAAAATTTTTTAAAAGAAAAGATACGATTGACTATTTACTTGAAATAGATAAAGGAAAACTTGCTTTTATTGAGGGAATTGACTTTGATGGTATAAAGAGAGTTAAAAAAGAAGAACTTATAAGAATCTTTAAATTTAAATCCTCTGTTTTTTCAAAAAGAATGATAAAGGAATTTAAGAACAGGCTCTATTTTTTCCCCTTTATTTCTTACAAGGATCATTATTTCTATGAAAAAGAGGGAAAACTGTTCTTAAATTTTGTTTTAGATGAAGATTTAAATAATAGATTTGAAGCGGGTATTGGATATTCAAATGAAAACAAAAATTTTTCTGGAAATATAAATGTTCATATTGACGCAGTATTTAACTCTTTAAGGACATTTGATGTTTTTTGGAGAAGGATAAAGAAGGGGAACCAGGATTTCTTAACTTATTACGAAGAACCATTTTTTTATTTAATTCCTATGAAAATAAAAGGGGGTTATTCCCTCTATCAAAGGGATACTCTTTATATAAAAGAGAATTTTGATATTCTTTTTTATTTTCTTATTTATCCATTTAAAATCGGAGTTGGTGGAAGTTATGAAGAGGATAGAGATTTTATAATGAAAGAAAAAATATTCAAGATTTTAAATATTGCTGAAATAGAAGGTGGGAGAAAGGATTATTTTAAATCAGGGTTTTATTTATTTTTAAATTCAAAGTATTCAAAAAAAGATTATTTTAGAATTGAGAATAGTTGTGAGGTAAGAAAAATATTTAAAAAATTAGGGGTTCTTGCAAGAATTTTTTATTACAATTTTATAAAAAGTGGCACTATTTTATCTCCAGAGTATTTTTATATTGGAGGCAAAGATAATTTAAGGGGTTATGATGAAGAAGAGCTCAGGATAAAAGAAGGCACCATTTTTAATTTTGAAAAATATTTTATTCTTTCAAA
>CBFGJO010000036.1:0-12449 GCA_965649125.1 Caldifarciminota bacterium
TTTACCATAAAATTCATTTTTATTAAATTTATAATCAATTTTCTTCTCATATAAATTTTTTTCTTTAAAACCCTGTGAGACCCCACACCTTGATAATTTACCATCGGAAAATACAAAATCGTCAAAAAAATATTCAAAGTTATTTTTTTTAATAAATAAGGATTCTATTTTGCCTCCCTTTTGAGGATTAATAAGAACCTTTAAAAATTTGTTCTCCAAAGGAACATAATATACACCCCTTTTGTATGAAAAATAAAGATTTTTCTTATTTTTGACTCTAAAATTTTTATAAATAATTTTTTCGCTCATCCTTTCATCAAGAGCAATAATTTCACCTTCTTTAAAATTTTCAATTTTTTCCAAATAAATCCTCTTATTCTTTATTTTTTTAAAATAACTTATATCTTCAGGGAAAATGTCTATCGGGATAAATTCTGCTTTGTCTTCTTTAATTTTATTAATTTTACCGATTATCCTCACAAGTTTAAAATTATAATTGATTAAAATTAGATTTTTAAAATATAATTAAATTGTGTGAGAAAATATAAAATAAATTTTCTTAATCTTTCATTTCTTCTCTTTTTTATTTTTATCTTTTTTCTCTCTCTAAGAAAAATAATGGAATATGACCTTGGCTTTCATTTAAGAGGTGGCGAATGGATGCTTGAAAATAAATCCTTTCATAAATACGATGTTTTCACATATACTGTTAATCAGAATGAATACATTGCGATGTACTGGCTATTTCAGATTTTTATTTTCTTTTTTTATAAAATTTCAGGATATAAAGGGCTTTCCCTTCTTACTTCTATTTTAGTTACATTTTTATTTTTAATAATCAATTTTAGAATGGAAAAGCAGAAAATTCATAAATCTATTTCGTTCTTAATTATTTTTTTAATTGTCTTAATAGCAGAATTGAGGTTTTCTTTAAGACCAGAGATTTTTTCATACATATTTTTAACCTTGATGCTTTTTATTTTAGATGAATATTTTTACAAAAATAAGAATTATCTTTATTTTTTACCATTAATAGAGCTTCTCTGGACAAATTTTCACGGCATATTTATCCTTGGATGGCTCCTAATGGCTTTTTATTTTTTAAGTTATTCTTTTCATTATAAAAGATTTAATAAAGAATTTTTTAAATATGTATTTATTTCAATTCTTTCTTCTTTCTTAAATCCTTATTTTTTAAAAGGTATTCTTTTCCCCTTTTATCTTTTTACAAGGCTTCAGGAAAAAAGTATATTTAAAGATGTAATTCTTGAATTTGCTTCACCTTTTTCAAAAAAGGCTTTATTTTTAATGCCAAAAACACCTTTACTTCTTTTTTATTTTTTCATCTTTTTAAGCATTTTATTTTTTATTTTGACATTTAAAAAAAGAAAAATTCACGAATTTTTGATACTTTTCTCATTTCTTTATCTTTCTTATACTGCTGTTAGAAATATCCCCTTATTTTTAATTACTTCCTCACAAATCCTCGCCCTTTCTATGAATAATTTATACAATTCAATTAAAAAGTTTCTCAATTATTTTGTTTATATTTCCCCATTCATAATCTTTCTATTTCTTATAAGAATATTTACAAATTCCTTTTATTATGACAGAGGGGGAGGAAATTTTGGTTTAGGTCTTGATGAAGATGTACAGCCTACCCTTGCCTCTGATTTTATTTTAAAAAATAATTTAAAGGGAAGGATATTGAACGATTTAAATCATGGAAGTTGGCTTATATGGAGTGTAAGGGAAAGAGTGTTCATAGATGGTAGACTTGAGGTAATGAAAGAGAATTTCTTTAAAAAATATAAAGAGAGTTTTAAACCAGGTGGTCTTCAAAAGCTTATAAAAGAGTATAAACCGGATATTGTTATATTTGATTATTCTTATCCTGAAGCCCTTTTCTGGGATAGGGATATAAAGAGTATGCCTGAATGGAGAATAATATACCTTGATGATAAATCGGTTATATTTGCTCATAAAGATTTTATGCCAAATATTCCAAGATTGAATTTTTTAAAAAGAGTAAAAGAAATGGGTATTGATACAATAATAGATGAAAGAGAAGTATGGAAAATATTAAATAAAAAGAAAAAGTCATGGCTTATGGATTGGTTTGAAGGTTTTTATAAAAGGAAAGAGCACGATAGGAAATTTTTAAATTTAGCATTTTATGCTTATTTATCTCTTGAATTTAAATGTGCAGAAATTCTTTATTTAAATCTTTTGAAAAAAGATAGTAAATACAGAAAAAATATCTATTTTAATTTAGGAGCAATTTATTATTTCAGTGGAAAATTTGACCAGGCAATTTTTTGCTATGAAAAAGTTTTAGAAGAAGAGCCAAAAAATTTAAAAGCAAAAAAAATACTTAATGAAATAAAATTAATAAAAAGGTTTAAATAATTTGACTTTTAAATTTTCCTTCAATTAAAATTTATTTTTAAATTATGGAAAGACAAAGATGGGCAACAAGGATTGGTTTAATTCTTGCAATGGCAGGGAATGCTATTGGACTCGGTAATTTCTTAAGGTTTCCTGTTCAGGCAGCAAAACATGGTGGTGGTGCATTTATGATTCCATATTTCATCTCCTTTTTAATTTTAGGAATACCTCTTATGTGGGTTGAATGGGCGATTGGAAGATATGGAGGAGTAAGGGGACATGGAACTGCACCCGGAATTTTTTCTCTTTTAACAAAAAATAAAATTTTAAAATATCTTGGAGGAATAGGAGTTATAGGACCAATTTTAATTGTTATTTATTACATGTACATTGAATCATGGACACTTGGATATGCAATACTATCCATTCTTGGAAAATTTCCAAAAGTAATGGATTTTAAGAAAGCAAATTTTGAAGAAATACTCGCACCTTTCGGAAATTTCTTAAAAAATTATATAGGAGATGGAAATTTTTTAATAAAACCAAGTCTTTTAGCCTATCTTTTCTTTTTAATAACACTATTTTTAAACACATATGTAATTGGAATGGGGGTTGCAAAGGGAATTGAAAGAGTTGCCAAAATTGCGATGCCCCTTTTATTTTTGTTTGCCTTAATCCTTGTTATCAGGGTATTCACACTTGGTGCACCTGTTCATCCTGATTCAAATGCTTTAAAAGGGCTTTCCTATCTATGGGAACCAGATTTTTCAAAACTTTCTGATTTAAATGTATGGCTTTCTGCAGCAGGTCAAATATTCTTTACATTAAGTATAGGAATGGGTGCAATAATGGCATACGCAAGTTATTTGAGAGAAAAAGATGATATAGCATTATCAGGACTTACAACAGCATCAACAAATGAGTTTGCCGAGGTAATCCTTGGTGGTTCAATTGCAATTCCTGCTGCAATCATATTCTTTGGATATCACAATGCTGAAAAAATTGCAAATGCAGGCGCTTTCAGTCTTGGATTTATTTCAATGCCTGCAATATTTTCTTATATACCAATTGGTAATTTCTTTGGATTTCTATGGTTTTCCCTTTTATTCTTTGCAGGAATAACATCATCCCTTGCATTAATACAGCCGGCAATGGCATTTTTAGAAGATGAATTTAAAATAGAAAGGAAAAAGGCAGCAACTATAATAGGGATTTTTATACTATTATCAGCCCATATTCCAATATTTATAAAGAATGCCCTTGATGAACTGGATTTCTGGATGGGAACATTCTTCATAACCTTATTTGCTTTAACTCAGCTTATAGTCTTCTTCTGGATATTTGATTCAAAGAAGGCATGGGAAGAAATTAAAAAAGGTGCTGATATAAATATTCCAAAAATATTTTATTTTATAATAAAATACATCACACCTTGCATTTTAATTCTTATATTTGTAGGATGGTTTATTCAGAGTGGATGGAAGAATATAGTTTCAGGTTCATCGGGTAAATGGATTGCAAGAACTTATATTGTAATTTCTTTAATTATTATGGGTATTTTAATTTATATCTCTTCTAAAAAGAAGGAAAAATGAAGATTTCAGGCTGGATTTTTTTAACAATTTCTTGGGGAATAGTTATTTTCCTTATAATTTTCTGTTATATAAATGTTTTAAAGAAAAAATAAATTGAATTGGATTAAAAGAATTAAAGAGGAAATAGGGGAGGAAAAAGTTTGTGAGGAAATTGAAACAAGAAAAGTTTATTCAAGGGATGAATCAGGAATAGAAAACTTTTTATGCGATTGTGTTGTATTCCCAAAAGATGAAAAAGATATAATAAAAATTCTAAGAATTGCAAATGATTTCAAAATACCTGTTACACCAAGAGGAGGTGGCACAGGAGTTTGTGGTGGAGCAATCCCTTTAAAAGGAGGGATTTTGCTTTCCCTTTTAAGAATGAATAAGATAATTGATATAGATGAAAGGAACTTTTTAATAGAAACGCAGCCTGGCGTGATTTTAAAAAACATCTATGAAGAAGTTGAAAAAATTCATCTTTTTTATCCACCTGATCCTGCCTCTTTTGAAAACTGCACAATCGGAGGAAATGTCGCAACAAATGCAGGTGGTCCAAGATGCATAAAATATGGAGTAACTGAAGATTATGTTCTTGGAATTGAGGGAATTCTTCCATCCTCTGAAAAAATATCTTTTGGTAAAAAAACAAGGAAATGGAAAGCAGGGTATAATTTACCTAAGATTTTTATAGGCTCTGAAGGGACTCTTTGCATATTCACAAAAATTTTCTTAAAACTTTTACCAAAGCCAGAATACTTAGAAACTTTAATTGCTCCTTTTGAGGAAAAAGAAAATGCTTCAAATTCCTCCTTTGAAATAATTTCAAATAAAATAATTCCAAGATGTATTGAATATGTTGATGAAAGTGTTCTTGAAATAATAGGAGATGAAATTAGAAAGTTTTTACCCCAAAAGACAAAAGCATTTTTACTCATTGAATTTGATGGAGATGAAAATGAAGTGAATAAAAATACTCAAAAAACTATGAATATTTTAAATAAAAACAGGGTAATTGAAATCTACGCAGGAATAAGTGATTATGAAAGGGAAAAACTCTGGAAAATAAGAAGGGATATACTTCCTAACTTAGAAAAAACAGGATACAGGGTACGCTCTGAAGATGTATGTGTTCCCCTTAGAGAAATTATTAACTTAATAAAAATTTTTGAAGAGATGAAAAAAGAATTCCCTTTAAAGATCTGTCTTTTCGGACATATTGGTGATGGCAATTTACATATAAACTTTTTATGGGATGAAAAAGATACCCAAATTCTAAATAAAGCAATATATAATCTTTATAAAAAGGTTGTTTCTATAGGGGGAACAATAACAGGTGAGCATGGGATAGGGATTTTAAAAAGGGAATATTTAAGAGTGGAACAGGATGAAAGAACAATAAATCTGCAAAAGGAAATAAAAAGACTATTTGATAAAAACTGGATTTTAAATCCAGGAAAGATTTTTCCTGAATGACAGAAATTTTCTTTTTCTTATTTACACTTATTATCTCTGGTTTTATTTTTTTAATATTCTATGAAACTGGATATTTAAATGAATCTGGTTTTTATTTTTCTTTATTCTTTGGAACATTAATCTTTTTCTTCCTGGGTTTAAAAGGGTTTTTACCGCTCCTTTTTTTCTTCCTATCAAAAATTTTAATGGAAAAAGAAAACTTTACCTTTATTTTCTCTAACCTTTTTTTACCTTTACTTTTTTCATTTATTTTCTATTTAAAAAGAGAGGAAATTTATTTTTATTTATTTCTTATTTCTCTTGGTACTCAGATCTCAACCATATGGGGAATTAAAAGTGAAAAAATTTTATTAAAACTACTTAAAAGTCTTTTAGGTTCTATTTTTTCTGCGTTCTTTGCATTAAGTTTTAAATTTTCAATTTATATTCTGATCTTTTCCTTTTTTGGCAGTTTAATAAATCTTTTATTTTCTAAAATTATAGGAAAATATAAAGAATTTATTTCTGCTTTTATTTCCTCATCAATTTTTTACATTTATTATTTTTTTATCAAAATTAAATGAAATGAAAATTCTGTTTTCAAAAAGACCATAATTTTCAACAATATTTTCAGAGTTCGCTTTAATTATATAAGAAATACCAAGCACTCTATCTTTAATTATTAAAAAGGATGGACCTGATTCAATTGTAAAACCTTTTTCTTTTTTACCTTGAAGAAATAAAAAATAAAAGTTATATTTCACAAAAAATATTGATTTAGAATAAACATATTTATCGTATTTTATCCCAGTAAAAAAGAAAAAAGGATAATTTTTTCTATAAAAAGAATAACCCAATATAAGATTCAAAAAATCTATCTCAAAATTCTTTAACTTTTCTGTTTTACCATCAAACATATTGTCATCTCTTCTCTCTTTATGATAAAGGAGTAATTTTAAATCCTTAAATTTAAATTCACCACCTATTTTAAAATCATTAAATCTTGGTCGCTGGGTATGAAGGAAACTCACTGTTTCCATATCAAGTAAAAGTTTTGTATTTTTAAAAATTTTATACTTAACAAATACTTTTGAGAAAAAACCATATCTTAAATTTTTATAAAGATAACCATATAAAAAATTTAAATCTGCCAGATTTTTAGATAAACCGAAAAAAATGCTTTGAAAAATAAACTTTTCATTATTATTTCCAAGAAGACCATATCTACTTTCATCCTTAAAACCAAAAGATAAATCATCTTTAAAAAAATAAATTTTGAATTCCCTTTCATATTTTAAAGATTTCAATGTATAAAAACCTGTAAGAGTTATATCCAGTAAAATTTGAAATGCTTTCAAATCTCTTTTAAATATAAAATTATGAAATAAAAGCCAGTAATAATTATTATAAAACCTTTTGGGACCAAATGGGGATGCAACATAACCGATAGAATTTGAGAAATATAAGTTCTCTTTCCTTAAAACTATTTTTAAGCCAATCTGGTTCCATTGTCTTCTGTCCTCTCCCCTGTGGTCAATCCCATGGTTGCATACATGAGAATAGAAAAATTTAAAATCAAAATCAGAAAAAGATTTGTAAAAGCCGAACCCCCAATCAAACCTCATATAATAGGGAGTAAACCTTTTTTGAGTTTCTTTAAAAAAAAGAAATTCCTTTAAATAAAAATAAACTGGCTGGTAAACCTTAAATTCATTTTCTCTTAAAATGTAAATTCTATAAAAAAGTGGATTTTTACTTAGATGAAATTTTAAAAAGGAGTATTCAAAGGGTATTATTCCTACTAAAAAAAGAAGCATTTATTTATTATAAAGAAAAATAAAAAGGGGTTCAAAACATTTGAAATTCAAAATTTTTTAATAATATAATTAAAATATGAAAGAAATAGAGGATTTTTTACTTTACATTAAAAATCAAAAGAACTATTCAGAAAAAACTCTTTTATCTTATAAAAATGATCTTTATTCCTTTTATGAATATATAAAAAAAGATGTAAAAGATATTAAAATTTCTGATATAAGGAATTATGTTTCTGATTTGATAAAGTATGGATACAAACCAAAAAGTGTTGCAAGAAAATTATCTTCTTTAAAGAGTTTTTTTAAATTTCTCATCAAAAGGAAAATAATAGATTTCAATCCTGCAACTTTTATAAAAACCCCAAAAGTGCCAAAAAGGTTGCCTGATATTCTATCTGAAAATATATTAAGAGAGATTCTTGATGGATGGAAGACTTTTGATTTTAAAAGTAAAAGGGATAAGGCGATTGTTGAAATTTTATACGGACTTGGTATAAGGGCAAGCGAACTTATAAATTTGAAGGAAAATGATGTATCAAAAGATAGCATAAGAATTACTGGTAAAGGAAATAAGGTAAGGATTGTTCCAATTCCTTTAAAAACAAAGGAGGCAATCTTTGATTATGTTGAAGAGAAAAAAAGAAATAATATTCAATCTGAATATTTATTTACGAATTTAAAAGGTAAAAAACTCTCAGCAAGAGGGCTTTATTATATTTTAAAAAATGTTTTTGAGGAAAGAGGGGGTATATATAAGATTCATCCACATATTTTGAGACATTCCTTTGCAACCCATCTTTTATCTCATGGAGCAGATTTAAGGACAATTCAAGAACTTTTAGGTCATTCTTCTTTAAAGGCAACAGAAATTTATACACACCTTTCAATTGAAGAGATTAAAAGAATTTATGAGGATTCACATCCAAGGAGTTAAATTTGCACCATATTTTTTAGAATATGAAAAAGTTGATTCAACACAGGATATTGCTTTTGAATTCCTTCAAGATGAAAAAATTGATTCTTGTGTTGTTTTTGCTTATGAACAAAAAAAAGGGAGAGGAAGAAAAGGAGCCAATTGGTTTTCTCCTTATGGGGGACTGTGGGTAAGTATTGGTTTTAAAAATCTTTTACCAAAGAATTTATATCTTGCATCATGTGTTTCTATAAGTAATTTCTTAGAAAAAGAATTCAATATACAAAATAAGATAAAGTTGCCAAATGATATTGTTGTACAAGATAAAAAAATATGCGGTATACTTGTTGAAAGTAAAAAGAATATCGTTGTTTCGGGAATTGGACTGAATGTAAATATAAAAGAATTTCCTCAAGAAATTAAAGATTTCGCAACATCTATATACATTTTAAAGAATGAAGAATATGATTTAAAAAAAGTTTTACTTTCTTTCCTTCAAGAATTCCTAAAAAATATTTCTAACTTCTCTTTTAAAAATCTCTTTAACTACTATATAATAAAAACTTCAATAATAGGAGAAAAAGTGAAATTTGATTATATGGATAAAAAAATTGAGGGAAAAGTCCTGGATATAACTTACGATTTTGAAATTTTTATTGAAAATAAGGGGAAGTTTGAAATTGGAATTATAAAAAATTTTGAAAAATTATGAAAGTCCTTTGTCTTGATATAGGTAATACATATCTTCATTGGGCATTTTTTATAAATGATAAAATAGAAGACTTCGGGAAAATACTCAATTCACAAATTGAAAACTTTTCAGAAAATATTGGCTTTCCAAATGAAATCCTAATATCTTCAAATGTCCCCTCTTTAAATTTAAGGGTTGCAAATCTATTCTCAAGACTTTTCGGGATTTATCCGAAATTTGTTGTTCATGAAAATTTTTCATTCTTAAACATACCTTATAAGGAAAAGCATACGATAGGGATTGATAGACTCTGTAATGTTTTTGCGTTGTATAAATATCATGGTGCACCAGGAATTGTAATAGATGCAGGAACTGCCATCACTGTTGACGCAATTGATGAAAGGAAAAATATATACCCAATTGCAATATTTCCAGGTATTGGTCTTTTGATAAAATCAATATATGAAAATACTGAAAGGGTAAAAGTGAAAGAAATCTATTTTACGGGGTCGCATTATGGAAAGTCCTCAGAGGAGTGTCTATCAATAGGGATTATAAATATTTTAAAGGGTGGACTGGAAAGGGTGATAAGGCAATTTGTGGTTAAAGAAAACTGGAAAGAATATAAAAAGATTGCAACAGGTGGTGATGCAACCATAATTTCTGAAATTCTTGGATTTGATAAAGATGAATTTATAACTCTTAAGGGAATTTATGGAATTTATCGCGAAATCTCCTTTTGAAACAGAAAAGATAGGTGAAGAAGTTGCCAAAAAGTTTTCTGTTCCAAACTTATTTTGTTTGTTTGGGGAACTGGGCTCGGGAAAAACAACATTCGTAAGGGGAGCGGCAAGATATTTTGGAATAGAAAAATTAAGGTCTCCAACATTTGTTTACATTTTCATTTACAATCTTCCAAATTTAAACTTTTATCATATTGATTTATACAGGCTTAACAAAGAAATTGAATGGGATTTACTTAGTTTTGATGAGTATTTAAATGATAAAAAAGGGATTGTGTTTATAGAATGGGCTGACAAAATTAAAAAAAATTTGCCAAAAAAAAGAATTGATGTTATCTTTGAAATAATTAATGAGAATACAAGAAAAATAATTGTAAAGGAAAGAAGTTAAATTTTATAATAATAAAATGAAAATAAATGTTGGAATAATTGGAATTGGACATATCGCACAGGTCGCATATATCCCTGTTTTAAAAAAGGAAAAAGATATAAACTTATATTCCTTCTGTGATGTTGATGAACCAAAACTTTATAAATTAAAGGAAATTCATGGAGTTCAGAAGATCTATTTTGATTTTGAAGAATTTTTAAGTGATAAGAATTTACATGCTGTTATTATAACAACTCCGAATCATCTTCATACACCGCTTGCAATTGCTGCAATAGAATTTAAAAAGCATGTTCTTTTAGAAAAACCCGTATCTTTAAATCTTTTTGAAGCGGAATTTTTATTAGAAAAAAAGAAGGAATTAAAAAATTTGATTTTGATGCCTGTTATGAACCAGGCATTAAGACCTGATGTTCAAAAGATGAAAGAAATTGTTGAAAAGAATTTGATAGGGAGAATTTATCATGTTGAATGTGGTTATAGAAAAAAAAGGCTTGAATTTGAAGAGGTTGAATGGAAGGAAAAAGAGGAATCAGGTGGTGGTGTTTTGTATATCCATGGAATTCAACTTTTAGAAATTTTTTATTATATTTTTAGAAAAATACCTGAAAAGATAATATCCTCTTTATACAAAGAAGAAGTTGAAAAGGAAGTATTCTCATTTTTTAAGATAGATAACATCTCTGTAAGTTTTGAAATAAGATGGGATCCTGAACTTGTAAGAGATTATATGTATTTTAACATTTATGGTGAGAAGGGGATAATTTCCCTTAACCCTTTTAAAATTGTTGAAAAAAGATACGGTAAATTTCTTGATATACATCCTGAGATAGATGAGGAAGAAAGTTTTTTCAAGATTTCTTTTTCAAGACAGGTAAGGAACTTTATAAATTCAATTAAAGGGAAAGAAAAACCAATTTTTGAAATAGAGGATGCAATAAGTATAATAAGAATAATAGAAAAAATGAAAGAATTAGCAAAATGACACTCCTCCTTTTTCTTTTCTCCATTTTTTTAGGAGTTTTTTCCTCCCCTCCTTTTTACATATGGCTATTATCCCTCTTTTTCATTTTCCCCCTATTTTTAATAATTGAAAAGAAAAAGGGATTTTTAACTTTTTTTATATTTGGAATTTTTTATTACACTTACCATCTTTTCTGGCTAATAAATCTTTCACAAGTAGTTCCTGAAATAAAATATATTTTACCGATCGGCTTATCACTTTTAATTCTCATAGAATCTGCACTTTTAGGAATCTGTGGTGCACTCTCAAAAAAATTTTTAAACTCAAGAATCTCTTTTATATTAATACCTTCATTTTTCACAGGAATTGAGTTTTTAAGAACAATATCTGAAATTGCCTTCCCCTGGGCACCCTTATATCTTTCATGGGTAAAAAACCTTGCAGGAATACAGATTATTGAGATAACAGGTCCTTTCTTTATCACATTTTTAATAGTTCTTTTAAATTTTTTATTTTATAAATTTTATAAAACAAGAAAACTTTCTTATTTTTTTATTTTTATTTTAACGATTGTTTTAAATCAAATTTATGGAAGTTTTGCATTAAGAAAAACTTTTAAGGGAGAGGAAATTAAAGTAGTGATATACCAGCCAAACCTATCCCTTTATTTTTCTTATGAAGAGGAAGTTTCAGAGGGATTTAAAGTTTACAGGGAACTTGCTGATAGTATAAAAGGATTTGAGCCACTTATTTCTTTATGGCCTGAATCTTCTTTACCTAGTAATTTAACCTATAATCCATTTATTTATAATTATGTAAAAGATTTTGCAATAAGTGAAAAAACATATCTTTTCCTTGGTTCTCAGGATAAAGAGGATAAAAAAATTTACAATACTGCATTCCTTTTATCTCCAGAAGGTAATATAATTTCAAAATATCATAAAGTGCAACTTGTTCCATTTGGTGAGGCAATTCCCTATGATGAGAAGTTTGAATTTTTAAGGAAAATAGATTTTGGTGAAGGTAATTTTTCAAGGGGTAAAAAACTTAAACCTTTAAAAGTAGATAAATATTATTTTGGAGTTCTTATATGTTATGAAAGTATATTCCCTGAATTTTCAAGGAAACTCGTTTTAAATGGCGCCCAGGCTATTTTAAACTTAACATCTGATGGATGGTATGGAAGAACGATTGGTCCAATTGAACACAGAGATTTATTCATTTTTAGAGCAATAGAAACAAGGAGATACCTCTTAAGAAGTGCAAGAACAGGGATTTCCTGTATTATAGACCCTTATGGAAAAATAATAGAGGAAAGAGGACTTTTTAAAAAGGGAATAATTAAGGGAACAATAAAAATTCCTGAAAGTGATTACAAAACAATTTATACAAGGACAGGTGAGATAGTTGGAAGAATAAGTTTATTTATTTTAATTATTTCTATAATAATTTCATTCATATTATAAATTTTGAAATAAAAATCCCCTTTTTAATCCTTTCAAATCGTAAATTT
>CBFGJO010000037.1:0-11187 GCA_965649125.1 Caldifarciminota bacterium
AAATCTTCCCTTTTTAAATTCTTAATTGTTTCTTCATATCCTATTACAGGGTTTGCATAGGGAAGCCCTGAAAATAAGTATTTTATAGCATCTTCTTCATGAAGATTTTCTTCTCTTTTTCTTTCCATATTCATTTCTTCAATTACAACATTTTTCTCCTTTTCAAATTCCTCTTCGGGGAAGTTTGATTCAAAAAGCATTTCAGAAAGAAGAGAGATACCTTTTTGAGTTTCCTTTGAAGGACCTGTAAAGAAAAAGGCTGTATAGTCTTCTCTTGTGAAGGCGTTTACATATATTCCACTATTTGAAAATTCTTCATGTAGTTTTTCTCTTTTGTAATTTTTTGTTCCATCAAAAAGCATGTGTTCAAGAAAATGGGTAAGACCAAGTTCTTCAGGCTTTTCATAAGCACTCCCTGAAAGAATAATAGCCATAAAACTTACAAGTGGATAACCCTTTTCTTCTTTCAGGTAGACCTCCATTCCATTCCAGAGATTAAACTTTAAATAAGAAATAAAAATAAAATGTAAAAATTTCATAAATTAATTATATAGTATCTATTTGGAGAATCTCAATTTTTTTCTTTATAATTTATACTTTATAATGGAAAAATTAGGGATTGTTGGTTTCCCAAATGTTGGGAAGACTACTTTTTTTAATATTTTAACAAAAGCGAATAAAGAAGTGGCACCTTATCCTTTTACAACAAGAGGTAAGAATGTGGGTAAGGCAATTCTGGAAGACCCTTTTATTTTAGAGATAGGTGAAAAAATAAATGCAAAAGAGATAAGGAATGCAACTGTAGAAATAATTGATATTGCAGGAATAATAGAAGGGGCATCAAGGGGTGAAGGTCTGGGAAACGAATTTTTATCATATATAAGGGAGTGTGAGGTTTTGATATTTATTTTAAGATGTTTTAAAAATCCAGAGATTCCCACCTCCTTAAACGAGATAAATCCTTTAAAAGAATATGAAATTCTTTTATCTGAACTTTATCTTTCTGATTTACAGAGAATTGAAAAACTTGAGCAAAAATTTTCAAAGGATAAAAGTAAAGAAGGAATGGAAAAATATGAGTATATATTAGAGTTTAAAAGTAAACTTGAAAGGGGTGAGAAATTTTCTGATAAAGAGTTCGGTTTGCTTTCTGGAAAGGAGAGGATAATTGTTTTAAATACTGATGGGGACAGGGATTTTTTAAAATGGTTAGATAAATTTGATGAAAAAGTTTATCCATCCCCTTTAAAAATTTATGAAGAAATGGAAGGAATGGAAGAGAAAGAAGAGATGGAAAATCTTTTGAAAAAAGAAGGTAATTATTCTCCCTTTGACATTTTATGGGAAGGTTTTAACAAACTTGGTTATATAATTTTTTATACGGTTAAAGGAGGAATTGTTTCTGCTTTTTCTGTAAAAATAGGAACAAAAGCCTATGAGGCTGCTGGTAAAGTTCATTCTGATATTCAGAAGGGATTTATTAAAGCAGAGGTTGTTGATTTAAAAGATTTTTTAAAATATCCTTCCTGGAATCTTTTAAAAGAAAAAGGGCTTTTGAGAACGGAAGGGAAAGATTACATAATTAAAGACAGAGAAATAATAGAGTTTAAATTTTCTTAGGAGGAAAAATGAGGGACTATGAGATGATGATGATTTTGGATGCAGAGATTAGCGAGGAAGGCAGGAAAAAGGTGCTTGAAAAAGTTGAGAATATGATAAAGGAAAGAAATGGAAAGATAAATGAGGTGGTAGATTGGGGTATAAGAAAGTTTGCATATAAAATAAGGAAAAAGGAAGAAGGACATTATTTCATATTAAGGTTTTCATCCCCACCAGGAGTTCCTTCTGAAATAAAGAAAGAAATAAGACTTCTCAATGAGATTTACAGGGTGATGATAATTAGAGAGGATAATGTAAAATCAGTTAAAAAAAGGAGAATTTAAATGGCGGATTTAAAAATTCCTCGTGTTAATTATGTTTTATTATCAGGAAGACTTACAGATGACCCCCAGATGACTTTTACTCCAAAAGGAACCCCTGTCACAAAATTTAGGGTTGCTTCTTCAAGACTATATAAGGATCCATTGACAGGTGGTTGGAAGGAAGATACACTTTTTATAGATATTAAAACATTTGGGGAACTTGCTGAGAGATGCCATAAGAGGCTTTCAAAAGGTTCACCTGTTCTGCTTGAAGGAAGATTAAATTATAGAGCATGGGAAACCCCTGATGGTCAAAAGAAGAGTTTAATAGAAATAATAGGTTTAAGAATACAATTCCTTGAGAAAAAAGTTGAAGAAATTCCTGAAGAAATTCCTGAAGAAGAAGGGATTATTGAAGAAGAGCCTGACGAAGATTTACCATTTTAAAGGAGGTATTTATGGCAAGATGTGAATTCTGTAAGAATAATATAGGAATTATAGATTACAAAGATGTGGAGACCTTAAAAAAATTCTTAACACCGAGAGGGAAAATAGTTTCAAGGAGGCAAACAGGGCTTTGTGCATACCATCAGAGGAAACTTGCACTTGCGATAAAGAGGGCAAGGGAGATGGCACTTTTACCATTTGTTCAGGTTTATTATTTATAAAATGAAAATAATACTACTTCAAGATGTAGAGGGGCTTGGTAAAAGAGGAGAAATTGTGAATGTAAAAGATGGGTATGCAAGAAATTATTTAATTCCAAAGGGGTTTGCAGAGGAAGCAACAGAAAGTGTTTTAAAAGAGTTTGAAGAGATGGAAAAATTGAGGAAAAGAAGAGAAGAAAAAAGAAAGAAAAAGGCTGAAGAGATAAAAGAAAAGATTGAAAAATTATCAATAACTTTTTATCTTAAGGGGAAAGAAAAGATTTACGGAGCAGTTACATCCCATGATGTAGTTGAAGAATTAAATAAAAGGGGGATTGAGATAGAAAAGGGGAGTGTAAAAATTACAAAACCTTTAAAAGAGCCTGGTTTTTATGAAATTCCACTAAAACTTCATCCTGAGCTTGAGGTAAATTTAAAAGTATGGATTGTTAAGGAGGAAGGTGAATAGTTTTTTCTTTTCCCATTTTTTATTAGCCCATTTTCTTGTTGATTACCCCTTTCAAACAGATAAGCTTTTTGAAACAAAAATGAAAAAATTTTGTGGTGTTTTAATCCATTCCTTTATACTTTTTTTATTTTTGGTTATTTTATCAATTCCTTATACTACAAACATTTTTGTTCTTATCTCCTCTTTTTCACTTACCCTTTTACACCTTTTACAAGATCAAATTAAAATATATTTGACAAAAAAGGAAGAAGGAGAAAATTTTTATTATTTTTTGGGAGATCAAATTCTTCATGTTTTTTTTATTTTCCTCTTTTCCTTTTTGCCCTTACCAGATGTAATTTATAAAGACAATGGATTTTTAAAGTTCTATTTTGACCCTTTTAATTCATACTTTATAGTTTTTTTAATAATTGTTTCATATTTTTATTGGATATTTTCTCATTCAATCTTTAATACTTTTTTTAAAAAAGAACCGCTTCTTAAAGGATTCTGGAAATATTATGGATACATAGAAAGATTATTTGCGTTTCTTGTTTCCTTTATTTACCCATTTGTTTTTTTCATTTCCTATATTTTTTTATTTCCAAGATTTTTTAAAAAGAAAAAAATAATTGAAGGATTCCTTGGAATCTCTTTTTCAATCATCCTCGGAATCCTTCTGAGGTGGATAAGATGAAAGAAAATGTTGTAGAGGTTGAAGTTTATAATATTGTGCAGGAGCAGAATTTAGAAAATTACATTCTCATTCTCAAAGAGAAAGAAGGTCAAAGATTTTTCCCTATATGGATAGGTCAATTTGAAGCCCATGCGATTTATTTTGCTTTAAAAAATCAAAAATTTGAAAGACCTTTAACCCATGACCTTATAAAGATAATTTTGAATGCTCTTGATGTTAAGATTCCAATGGTTGTTGTGAATGATGTAAAGGATAGAACCTATTTTGCAAGAATTGTTCTTGAGACAGAGAATGGTAAAATATTTACAATAGATGCACGCCCATCAGATTCAATAGCGATAGCGTTAAGAATGAATTCAAAAATATATGTTGCAAAGAAAATAATGGATGAAGCAGGGGTAATGCCTGATGAAATAGGAATTTAATAATAAGAGTGATAATCAAAGTAATAACCCCTGCTGCATAATCATCTAAAAGGATTCCAAAAGTTTTGATTCTTTCTAAATTTTTTATGCCTAAGGGTTTTGAGATATCCAGTATTCTGTAAAGAAAAAAAGAGAAGATTGCAAGTAGATAATTGAAATTTAAAAATGGGAGAATTAAAAAAAATCCTGAAAATTCATCAAGAACAAAAAAGGAAGGGTCTTTTTCAAACTTTAAGAATTTTTTAAAATGAAAAGTGTAGGCAAGTATAAAAATAAAAAAGGTAAAAATTGTCAAAAAACTTGGTTTAAATATGTAAAACAAAATAATAGAGAGAAAAGAAGCAATTGTGCCTCCTCCTTTTATAAAACCTATTCCAAAAAGTGAAGAAAGGAGAATAAACACATTTTTCTCCTTTTTTAATAAAAATTTGTAAATTAAGAGTGCAAAAATTATGCCGATTAGATCAAAGGAAAAATCTTTTAATGAGAAATTCCTTGCCCGAATAAAAATCTGTAGGGTCTCGGTTAAAAAGGAAAAGAGAATTAGAAATATTATGGAGATGTATATATTTATGAGTGGGAATGTTAAAAGGGAAAGGGAAAAAAGATAAAGGGAGTGGATTAAAATATCAATATTTTTTATATCTGATTTAATCATAGGTGAAGGTACAACAATTCCTATTAAAAATATTAAATAAAATATAAAAATTGTTTTTCTCATTTGATTTAAAATTATAAGCCTTTTATCTTTATAATTAAAAATCAAAAGGAGGTTAATATGGAAAAAAGAATAGTATCTTTTCCGGTTGGGGAAGACGAAATAAGAGTTAAACTTCATCCATATAAAGAATTTTGTTTACTTGAAATAAGGCAGTATGAAAAAGTGAAAGATGAGTATTTACCTTCATACAATGGTTTTATAATTCCTGTTACATTTTTAAATGAATTGCTTTATGCTCTTGAAAAAGTAAAGGATTATATTGAAGAGAAGGGGTACGAAGAGAAGCCCAAAAAGGCACTTTCTGAAATAGTAATTTCCTTTTGTGAAATATGCGCTTCACCTGTTAAAGAAAAAAGCGAAGGGATATATATATGTGATTGTGGAGAAACAAGGGTAATTCTTGCCCCTTTAGAAAAAATAACAGAAGAGATATTTAAAAAAATTAAAAAGATAAAACTTTTTGAAGATTATTCTCCTGGATGATCGCGATAATTCTTTTTTCTTTTTATGAAGTTAAAATTTTTATAATGTTAAAAATTTAAATTTATTGATTAATTTCTTATCAAAAATTCTTTAAAACGCATAATTTTTGTGCAAACTTTCAAAAAATTTCTGGCATCTTAATTTCATATAATATTATTGAAAAAAGAGTTTGAAGGAGGTGGAGGATGAAAAAAATGAGTATTTTATCCCTGGTCTTCCTCGCAGGTTGTGTCTTTTATGAGGAAAGGGAATGTGATAATGAACCCCCAAGCCCACCAAGAGGGGTTTATTCAGTAACAGGTGATAAAAAAGTTTATCTTTATTGGATACCAAATCCAGAGCCTGACCTTGCTGGTTATAGAGTTTGGAGGTCTTATTCCCCAGATGGACCTTATCTTGTAATAGGGGAGACAAATTCAGAAAGTTTTATTGATTTAAATGTTACAAATGGTATTACTTATTATTATGCGGTAACTGCGTTTGATTTTTCAGGGAATGAAAGTGAATTTTCCTATGAAATAATTTTTGATACACCAAGACCAGAAGGAATTGATTATCTTATAAGCTATAAAGAGGAGCCAGATGAAGCAGGATATGATTTTTCTGAATATGAAGTTAAATATTATTTGGACCCTGAAACAGATTTCTTCTATGAATATGATGATACATTAAATACTGGTTTTATATATGCAAGAGATGAAGATACATGGATGCAGGATATGGGTTATACAGAAAGTTTTGATGAAATAGGTTATGCACCAAGCGAAGGGTGGTCAAATCTTGGTGTTCTTGAAGCAATTGAGGGTCATACTTATATTTTCTGGACAAGGGATAATCATTTTGCAAAGATTAGAATAGAAAAGATTTATTTGGATGGGAAAATGAAGTTTAGATGGGCTTATCAAACTGATGAGGGAAATAGGGAGTTAAAAATAGGAGTTTTTATTTTAAAAGGAGGTGTGGAATGAAAAAATTATTGGTAGGTATGATGTTGATAATATTTTTTAAAGAACTCTATGCAAAAAAAGTAGATGTATGGATTGAAAAGGGGAATGGTTCTGTTTATTCTGCTGGAGAAAAAATAGGTATAAAGGTTTTGCCACATGTCTCAGGTTATCTTTATGTTTATAATATTGATTCAGAAGGTAAAGTTCATATCCTTTTCCCAAAAAATAGTTATGCAAGAAATAATTATGTAGTTGCAGGAAGGGTTTATCATCTTCCTTATGATTTTGAAGAGGTTGAATGGTTTGCAGGAGAAAAAGCAGGTGTTGAATATGTTTATGCTTTTATAACCCCATACCCCCTTCCCTATTTTGAGGCAAACTGGTTTATTCCGCTTTCCCCAGATGAATACTATTATGAAGATGGAATCCTTATATGTTATAGGTTCTATCCACCACACTTTTTCCCAAGGATATATTTCTATGGATGGGCTCATTTTTATGTAATACCAAGACATTATGTTTATATCTACCATCCAGTTCCATGGTATTGTTATGATTGCCATTACCCTCACATACTTTTCCATTTCTGTTTCAATTTCTGCCCAATCTATATAATTGAATTTCATGATTGCTGTTCTTACTACTTTTATCCAAGATACTATAAAACATACAGATATAAATACAGGATAAGACCGATTTATAGAGAAATACCACATAAAAAAGTTAGAGAATATAAAGAAATAGAAAAAAGATATAGAGATTATGATAAACCACCTTTTTGGGCTTCTCAAAATCCTTTAAGGGAGAAGAAAGAAGAAGTTTTACCAAAAAAACCAAAGGAAATAACGGCGGAAAGGGAGATAAAAAGAGAAGTTTTACCTTCAAAAGAAATGAAAGGAAATATTGAAAATGATTTTGAAAGAGAAAATTTACCCAGAAAATCTAAGGAAATAGAAAAAGATTTTGAAAAAAGAGATAGTCCTTTCATTAAATTTGATAGTGAAGAGAATTATGAAGGAAGAGAACGAAGAGTTAAAATGGTTGAAGAAAATGAGGATCCTTTTATCAAATCTGAAAGGGAAGGGAAGGAGTTTAGGATGATTGAAAAAAATGAAAAAAGAAGTTATAATTATAGAAATTCATTAAAGGTTAAAAAGAGATGAAAAAGATATTCTTTCTTTTAATTTTCCTTTTCTCATATTCTTTTGCAATTGAAGAAAGACCATTAAAAGAAGAGTCTCAAAAATTTAAGGAGAAAGAAATAGAGGTGAAAGATGATAAGGATGAAGACGGGATTCTTGATTTTTTCATAAAAAATATAATAAAAAAATCAGAGATGAAAAAGGAGGGGGAAGTAAAAGAATTTTTGAAGGAAAAAAAAGAAATTAAAAGGGAAAGTAGAGTAATTAAAAAGAAAGCAAGAAGGTATAAGTAATTATTTTTGTTGTGATACATAGATTTTTTCCCTTATAATTTATTTCAATGTTTCAGAAAATTAAATTTTTTACTTTTATTTTAATCTGTTTTTTTTACCTTTCTATTTATAATAAAAAAAATTCTCATCAGGAAAAATTTGAAGATATTTCTTTAAATTACAAAAAAAACGAAAAGATAAGTATCCTTAGGTATGAGTTTCAAAAAAATGATGCGCTTCTTTATGTTTTGCTTTTTAAACTGAATGTTTTGCCATCAATTGCATACCAAGTAATATCATCTTTTGAAAAATTATGGAGCCCTAAAAAAATTAAAGAGGGAGACTTAATTGAAGTTAAAATTTATGAAGATATTTTAAAAGAATTTACCTATATGCCAAAAGAAGATCCACTTTTAAAAGTATGTATTTATAAAGATTCTTCTGGATATAATGGAAAAATTGAAAGGATACCTTATAAAAAAGAATACAGATTCGTAAAAAAGGAGATAAAGGGAAACCTCTTTGATAGTTTTTCTGACTTAGAAAATGGAGATTATCTTGCAATTTCTTTATCAGAAATTTTTGCTTGGGAGATAGATTTTAATTCTGAAATAAGAGTGGGTGATTCTATTTTATTTTTATATGAAAGAATATTACCCTTTGAGGGTAAAAAAGAGATTGTTGGGGAAATAATTTATGCTAAATTAAAAGGTAAATACTTTGGATTAAAAGAGGCGTTTTTATTTAAAGAGGAAAATGAAAAGGGATACTATACAAGGGAAGGTAAATCAATTAAAAAAGGATTTTTAAAATCTCCACTTCCTTTTACAAGGATTACTTCAAAATTCTCCTATAGAAGATTACATCCCATTTTAAAAATTAGGAGACCACATTATGGAATAGATTATGGTGCTCCTCTTGGTACTCCTGTAAGGGCGATAGGGAGTGGTTATGTTAAATTTGCAGGTTGGTATGGCTCTTATGGGAACTATATAAGGATAAGACATGCAAATGGATATGAAACTGGATATGGTCATCTTTATAAAATTAAAAGTGGGATTTATAAAGGTAAAAAAGTTAGACAGGGTGAGATAATAGGATGGGTGGGAAAAACAGGACTTGCTACAGGTCCACATCTACATTTTGAAATTTTAAAGAATGGTATATTTTTAAATTTTTTGAGTATAAAATTTCCACCTGAAAGGATTTTAGTTGGTCAAAAACTTTCAGAATTTAATAAGAATTTATCAGAGATTGAAAAAATTCTAAATTACTTTGAAAATAAAAATGAAATAAGTTAAAATTAAAATATGCAATTTGGGTATAAGTGTTATATGGAAGTGAATTTGAATAATATAAGGAAAAATCTTCTTGAACTTAAAAAATTTCATAATATAATTCCTGTTTTAAAGAGTAATGGCTATGGACTCGGGCTTAAGGAAGTTGCAGGGGCAGTTTTAAATGAAACCGATTATTTTGCTATTGGTAATATTGAAGAAGCTTTTGTTTTAAAAGAAATGAATGTTAAAAAGGGAATACTTATTTTAAATCCAATTTTACCACGAGAGTATAAAGATGCTATTAAAAATGGCTTTATTTTTCCAGTGGAATCAAAGAGTGCATTAAGAGAAATTTTGGAGATAGGAAGAAATAAAAAAATAAATATTCATGTTGAAGTTGATACAGGGATGGGAAGGTCCGGTATACCTTATTATGAGGCTATGAATTTTATAAGGGATATTCTAAATTTAAAAGAAATTAATTTTTTTGGAGTTTATACCCATCTTGCTTCTTGCGAGAAAGATTCGGGTTTTACAAAAGAACAAATTACAAAATTTTTAAACATTCTTTCAAATTTTGATGTTTCAAAAATTCCTTTAATTCATATAGCAAGTAGTGCAGGTTTCATTTCCTATAATGAACTTTTAAGAAAACCATTTAATTTTTCAAGAATAGGGCTTTTACTTTTTGGTATTGTTCCTGAAACAAAAAACAGGGTATTAAATTTGAAAATAAATGATGTTGTAAAAATTAAGGCAAATATTTTAAGAGTTCAAGAAATTAAGAAAGGAACAACTATTGGATATGGATGTCTTTTTAAAGCACAGAAGAAAATGAAGATAGCCACAATTTCAACAGGTTATGGGTGGGGTCTTTTAAGAAAACTTACAAATAAAGGTTATGTGATTATAAAAGGTAAGAGGGCAAAGATCTTAGGGAGCGTTTGTATGGATTTGATAGTTGTTGATGTTACAGATATACAGGGTGTTAGGCCCGGAGATGAAGTGGTTATTGTAGGAAAGCAGGGAAATGAAAAGATAGACTTTAATGAGGTTGCAAAGGCAGCCGAAACAATCCCTTATGAAATTTTAACAAATTTTGGTAATGCTTTAAATAAAAAATATATTTTTGAGAAGGAGGTGAAATGAAAAAAATAGCAGGGCTTACCTTACTCCTTCTTTTTGCAGAAGTAAGGGAACATGTGGTTAGAAAAGGAGATACTCTCTGGGATATTGCAGGTTATTACTATAATAATCCTTTTGCTTGGGTCGCGATATGGAAAGAGAATATGGATAAAATAAAAGATCCTCATTGGATTTATCCGGGTCAGGTATTTATTATCCCTGAGATTCCACCAGAAGAAGTTGTAAGAGTTCCCTTACCATTTTATCCTGCTCCGGAAAAAGTTCCTGTTCCAGAAGTGACTGTTACAAAACCACCTTTAGCAGGTGTTGCTCCCGATCTTGTCCTCTCCGGGGGGTTTGTTGATTTCATTGAAAATGTTAAACCCTTTGCAAAATTAATTGCCACAGAACCAGAAGGGATTGAAAATCTTTATTATTATCAGAGAGCATATATTGATAAAGGCTCACTGGATGGTGTTAAAGAAGGGGATTTATTCATTGTTTATGATATAGGACCTATTATAAAGAGCAAAAAGAAAGGGAATCTTGGAAATTATTTTAAAATACTTGGGAAAATTAAAGTCTTAAAGGTTGATGAAAAAACTTCCCTTGTTGAAATTTTACCTTCTTATGATTTGATCCATATAAATAATCTCATAATGCATATTTCCTTACCAGAGATTCCTTATGATGTTAAACTTATCCCATCAAAAAGAGAAATTAAAGCACAAATAGTTTATAGAACCCGTTCAAAAAATGAGATATTAAAACCATTTGAAATTGTAATAATAGATGCAGGTGAAGAAGACGGTGTTAAAATAGGTGATCTATTTGAAATATACAGAGAAAAAGAAGTTAAGGGAATAAAGGTGCCCTCTCTTTTCCTTGGAACATTGCAGGTTTTAAATGTAAAAAAGAAGGCTTCAACATGTTATATAAGGGCTGTAACAAGGGAGGATATTAAATTAGGGGATTTTGTGAGACTTGTTGGCGAATTAGAGTAGGTGAAAAAATTCAGGGCTTGTATAATATTTGCTCCAGGAACAAATTGCGAAATAGAGACTCAGTATGCCCTTTT
>CBFGJO010000038.1:0-10615 GCA_965649125.1 Caldifarciminota bacterium
ATTTTTGAAATTACATTTCCATTTGACCATATTCCTTATATTTCTATAGGTGGTACTTATAATATAAAGGAGGTTTTAGAGATAAGGGGAGGATTTAAAAGTTCTTTTGATGCAGGGATTTCTTCTGCTTTCAGGTTTGGATTTGGCTTAAATGTTTCAATTTTAGCACTTGATTATGCTGTTTCACCTCAGGGTGTTCTTGGATTTACCCATCATATTGATTTAAAGTTTAAGTTTTGATATATTGAAAATTTTAAAATTTTTCCCTATAATAATAAAGACGGGGACGTAGTTCAGCTTGGCTAGAACGCCGGCCTGTCGAGCCGGAGGCCGCGGGTTCAAGTCCCGTCGTCCCCGTAAAATTCTTTCTTATTAATCTTCTGGTTAAAATGATAAACACAACAACTTTTTAATATAATTTATTCAACATGTCTTTGCTTTTGCTTGTAGATGCCACATCCCTTGCCTATAGAGTTTTTTTTGCTTTTGAAAAAAATCCATTAAGAAATTCAAAAGGAGAAAATACTTCTGCTATTTTTGCTTTTGCAAATTCCTTATTAAGGCTTATGGAAGAGCAAAAACCCACGCATATTGCTCTTGTTTTTGATGCAAAAGGTAAAACAAAAAGGCACGAAATTTATTCAGCCTATAAGGCAACAAGACCAAAAGCACCAGATGAGTTAACCTTCAGTTTAATATGGATAAAAGAACTGGGAAAAGCTTTAAATATAAAAATTTTTGAAATTGAAGGATATGAGGCAGATGATGTTATAGCTACAATTGCTAAAAGAGCAGAAAAATTAGGTTTTAAAGTTATAATTCAGACTTCTGATAAAGATATCTTGCAGATAGTAAATGAAAATATTTTAGTTCTTGACACAAGACCAAAAGAGGAAATTCTTTATACACCTCAAAAGGTTAAAGAAAAATATGGAATTCTCCCGGAAAAACTTACAGATTATTTTACTTTGATAGGAGACTCAATAGATAACATTCCTGGTGTTCCAGGAATAGGTGAAAAAAAAGCGAGAGAAATTCTTGAAAAATACTCTCTTGAAGAAATCTTAGAGGACCCTTCAAAACTACCGGATAAAAATGTTGTAGAGATTATAATTAGTAACAGGGATATAATAGAAGTTAATAAAAAGCTTATAAGCCTTGACCTTGAGGTTCCTCTATACTTTGATATGGAAGAACTTAAAGCAAAGGAACCAGACCTAGAAAAGTTATTTGAAATTTTCAGGATGTTTGAATTCAGAACCCTGATGAAGAGATTTTCTACCTATTTACCGGATATAAAATTAAAGGAAGAATATGAAAAAGTAAATAAATTTCCCCTTGCAGTCCATTTGAGAGACGGAGATATAGTGGGATTCTATGAAGAAATTTTTAAAATAAAAGAGGAAGATTTTAAGGATGTCATACTTAATGAAAATAATGAAATTTTTGTTCCTGACGCAAAAAAATTTTATAAGAGAATTCTGAAAAAAGGAATTGATATTAAGGCAAAAATCTATGATCCAATAATTCTCTATCAACTTCTATACCCCGAGAAACCTGATCCAGACGAAGAAACCCTTACCCTTGAATTTCTTGGAAAAAGGTTATCAGATTTACCTTCAAAAAGGGAGGCAGAAATTCTTTATGCAATAAAAAGGATAATTCCAAAGTTAATGGAGGAAATTTTCCATGAGGAACTTGATAGAGTTTATTTTAAAATTGAAAATCCTCTAACAAGAGTATTAGCAGAGATGGAACTTTCTGGTGTTCTGATTGATAGAAAAATGTTAGTAGATCTTGAGTTTGATATTCATAAGAAATTAAAACTTATCCAGGAGGAGATATTCAATATATGTGGAGCAAGATTCAATTTAAACTCCCCTTTACAACTCAGGAAAATTCTATTTGAAAAGCTTAAGTTAAAACCTAAAAAGAGGACAAAGACAGGGTATTCAACAGATCAAGCTGTTTTACTGGAACTCGCAAAGGAACATATTGTTCCCCAAAAAATACTTGAATATCGTGAATTATTTAAGATTTCATCAACTTATATAACACCTTTAAAAGCGCTTATAGAACAGGAAACAGGTAGAATATATGCTACTTTTAAACAGTTAGGAACACAGACAGGTAGAATAACATGCATAAATCCCAATCTTCAAACAATTCCTATAAGGTCAGAGATAGGGAAAAATATAAGGAAGGCATTTATTGCACCTCCAGGTTTTAAGATCCTTGTGGCTGATTATTCTCAAATAGAACTGAGAATCCTTGCTCATCTTTCTGGTGATGAAAATATGATAGAAGCTTTTATAAATGGAAGAGATATTCATGCTGAGACTGCGAAAAATATCTTGGGTAAAGTTTCAATTACAGAAGAGGATAGGAGGAAGGCAAAGACCATTAATTTTGGTATATTTTATGGACTCTCCCCTTATGGTCTATCAAAAGAACTTTCTATTTCCTATGAAGAAGCAGAGGAGATCATAAGGGAATATTTCAGATCATATCCTAAGGTAAGGGAGTGGATTAATTATACTATAAGGGAAGCAATGGAAAGAGGGGAGGTGAAGACAATATTTGGGAGAAAAAGAAAAATTTTTGAATTATTTCATCCCAAGAGGGAGATAAGAGAACAGGGTGAAAGAGTGGCTGTTAATACCCCTGTTCAGGGTTCAGCTGCGGATATTATGAAGATTGCCATGATAAATATATATAAAGATATAATTAAAAATACAAAAGACATAAAACTTGTTTTACAGTTACATGATGAATTAATTTTTGAGGTAAAAGAGGAAAGGGTGGAGAATTTTTTGATTTTGTTGAAAAATTATATGGAAAAAGTTTATAATTTAAAAGTTCCACTTGAAGTAAAAATTGGGGTAGGGAATAACTGGTTTGATGCCAAGAGGGATTGATGCTTGAAAAATGGGAAAAAAGACTGTATAATTAAAATACCCTTTTTGGGGATAAAATTTTTTACACTATTTGAAAATTTGGTTGGGAAGGGTTTTGAAGGTAGTAAGGGCGTCTGGTGGATGCCTCGGTGTCGGGTGGCGATGAAGGGCGTGGCAAGCTGCGAAAAGCCCGGTGGAGGCGCAAGCAGCCTTTGATCCCGGGATGCCCGAATGGGGAAACCCAATCCTGGTAAACCAGGATTATCCTCTCGTTTCAGAGGGGAGGCGAACCCGGGGAAGTGAAACATCTCAGTACCCGGAGGAAAAGAAATCAAAGGAGATTCCCTTAGTAGCGGCGAGCGAACGGGGAGGAGCCTAAACCGATCCGGCTGTAAAAGCCCGTGGGTGTTGGTCGGATTGGGGTTGTGGGACATAGCTGGACCCTGCCACGGAGGGGTCGGGGAGTTAAAAATCCCTCCCTTAGCCGAATCCTCTGGAAAGGGGAGCCATAGAAGGTGATAGCCCTGTAGGTGAAAAGGGAGAGACTCTCTGGGCTATGTTCCCGAGTACCATGGGGCACGTGGAACCCTGTGGGAATCTGGGGGGACCACCCTCCAAGGCTAAATACAACCCGGCAACCGATAGTGTACTAAGTACCGTGAGGGAAAGGTGAAAAGAACCCCGGTGAGGGGAGTGAAATAGAACCTGAAACCAGGCGCCTACAATCAGTCGGAGGGTTGGAAGGGGGTGCCTTTGGTCCTGGTTTTTGCCAGGATTTAGGTCCCTTCTGACTTTACGGCGTGCCTTTTGCCTAATGAGCCCGGGAGTTGCACTCACTGGCGAGGTTAACCCCGGTAAAATGGGGGAAGCCGGAGGGAAACCGAGTCCGAAAAGGGCGTTAAGTCAATGGGTGCAGACGCGAAGCCGGGTGATCTACCTATGGGCAGGGTGAAGCTCTCTTAACAGAGAGTGGAGGCCCGAACCGGTGGACGTTGAAAAGTCCTCGGATGACCTGTGGGTAGGAGTGAAAAGCTAACCGAACCCGGTGATAGCTTGTTCTCCCCGAAATATATCCAGGTATAGCCTCGGGAATGAGTCTGGCAGGGGTAGAGCACTGGATGGGGTAGGGGGAAACCCTGAACCCAACCAAACTCCGAATACTGCCAGATGCTTCCCGGGAGTCAGCGGGTGGGGGATAAGCTCCATCCGCGAGAGGGGAACAACCCGGACCGCCGGCTAAGGTCCCTAAGGGCAGGCTAAGTGTGAAAGGAGGTGGAGGTGCTCAGACAGCTGGGATGTTGGCTTAGAAGCAGCCATCATTTAAAGAGTGCGTAACAGCTCACCAGCCGAGCGCCTCTGCGCCTAAGATGTATCGGGGCTTAAGTCTGCCACCGAAGCCGCGGGTTCCAGGATTTAATCCTGGAGCGGTAGGGGAGCTTTCCCAGCAGGTTGAAGCTCAGGTGTAAACCGGGGTGGACTGCTGGGAAGTGAGAATCCGGGCATCAGTAGCGATAATCCCCGTGGAAATCGGGGACGCCGTAAGCCTAAGGTTTCCTGGGGAAGGTTCGTCCGCCCAGGGTTAGCCGGTCCCTAACCTGAGGCCGAAAGGCGTAGGGGATGGGAAAGGGGTTAATATTCCCCTGCCACCCTGGTGGAGCTTGGGGGGTGACGCAGGAGGGATAGCCCAGCCCGGTAACGGATTACCGGGTCTAAGCCTTTAGGGTTATGAAGGGCCGAGGGAAATCCCGGCCTGGAGCCTGAGGGGTGATGGGGACCGGGGGTAACCCCGGGAACTGGGTGTTCCCACACTGCCAAGAAATAACCTCGCAGGTGATGAAGCCAGGGTGACCGTACCGCAAACCGACACAGGTAGGCGGGCATAAATGTGCTAAGGCGCGCGGGTGAGCCCTCGCTAAGGAACTCGGCAAGTTGACCCCGTAACTTCGGGAGAAGGGGGGCCTCAAGTATGTGAAAGCTCCTCTGCGGGCAAGTAGCAGAAAGAGGTCGCAGGTAATCGGCCCTGGCGACTGTTTAACAAAAACACAGGGCTCCGCTAACTCGTAAGAGGAAGTATGGGGCCTGAAGCCTGCCCAGTGCCGGAAGGTTAAGGGAAAGGGTGAGCCCCTGGGTAAAACCAGGGAGGTAGCCCTGAACCGAAGCCCCGGTAAACGGCGGCCGTAACTATAACGGTCCTAAGGTAGCGAAATTCCTTGTCGGGTAAGTTCCGACCCGCACGAATGGCGCAACGACTGGGGCGCTGTCTCAGCGAGGGGCCCGGCGAAGTTGTAGTGGTGGTGAAGATGCCACCTTCCCGCGGAGGGACAGAAAGACCCCGTGGACCCTTACTGCAGCCTGGCCCTGAGTTTTGACATGAAATGTGTAGGATAGGTGGGAGGCTGTGAAGCCTGCTCGTCAGGGCAGGTGGAGCCACCGGTGAAATACCACCCTTTTCATGTCGAAACTCTAACCTCACCTGCTGGATCGCAGGGAGGGATAAGGTCAGGTGGGCAGTCTGTCTGGGGCGGATGCCTCCTGAAAGGTAACGGAGGCGCCCAAAGCTCCCCTCAGGCCGGACGGTACCGGCTGTTGAGTGTAAGGGCAGAAGGGGGGCTGACTGTGAGGCCGACAGGCCAAGCAGACGCTAAAGCGGGGCCTAGTGATCCGGCGGCCCTGTGTGGAAAGGCCGTCGCTCAGCGGATAAAGGGTACCCCGGGGATAACAGGCTGGTCGGGCCCGAGAGTTCATATCGACGGCCCGGTTCGGCACCTCGATGTCGGCTCAGCCCATCCTGGGGGTGAAAAAGCTCCCAAGGGTTGGTCTGTTCGCCCATTAAAGGGCTACGTGAGCTGGGTTCAGACCGTCGTAAGACAGGTCGGTCCCTATCCACCGCGGGCACAGGGCACTTGAGGGGTGCTGCCCCTAGTACGAGAGGACCGGGGTGGGGAGGCCTCTGGTGTATCAGCTGTCCCGCCCGGGGCATAGCTGAGTAGCCATGCCTCTAAGCGATAACCGCTGAAGGCATCTAAGCGGGAAGCGCTCCCCAAGATGAGGTGCCCCTGAAGGTCCCCGGAAGACTACCGGGTTGATAGGCCGCAGGTGTAAGTCCCGTAAGGGATTGAGCCGAGCGGTCCTAATCGACCGTTCGCCTTCAAAACCCTTCCCAAATTTTTTATTATAGAGAATAACTTTTTTTCTTAACCCCCTCTCTTTCAGAACCCTTCCCAATTTAATTTACTCTTTCTTTAACTTTAAACTATAACCTATTGCTCTCTTCGTTAAGTCCCTTATATGCTCCTCAGGGTCAACCCTTCCTTCTGACCTTAAATTTAATCCAATAATTAAAGGAAATGGTAAATCCTCATATTTTCTCCTCTTTCTCTCCTCTATCCTCTGATACAAATCCTCCTCTACAAGAATTACACCAAATTCTTCACTTTCTATTGCCCAATCCAGATACTTTGTAAGCTCCCTCAAATCTCTTATCTCTCTTGTAGTACAACCAGTAAGCCTAAAACCAGCATCATACCCTTCCCCTATCAAAGCCAAAACCTTTGTCTCCCTCTCTTTTTCCCTCATATCAATAATACCTCCTTTCTTATCTCATAAGTCTCAAGACCATGATACTTACCAAAGGCGATAACTCTTAAATTAACAACTTCATTGTATTTTGCAATTATATAAGCAAGAGGTATTGCAATTGATAAGGGATCCCTTATAAACCCCTTTATCGCCCATAAACTCAATACCTCCTCAAATCGCTTCTCAAAACCAACAATATCCCCTTCTGCTATTAACTTTGCAAGTTCCCCGTATTTTGTTCCTATCAAAATTTCCGAAACTTCCTTTAAACTTTGAGCCTTTATAAGAAGTTTTCTATGATTCTCGGTTAAAAATCCATAAGGAAGAAGTTCAATTTTACCCATTGGACTTATACTGTATTTTAAATAAAGCAAAACACCTATTATATTCTTAAGATCTACCCACGAATTTAACATATATCTTATAAATTCTTTGTTCCCATTTCCAGTTTTTACTTTACTGAAAGCATAACTGTAATATGAACTCTCAAGATAATTTTCAACAAATTCAATATCCTTTTCTCTCACCTTCTTAATCAATTTACTTGTAATAACAAAGGGAAGAGGGATTCTAAAAGTTAAAAGTAATTCAAACACCTCCGAGGTTTCTTCCTTCGCAAGAAGCGCCCTTAACTTTGGTTCATCCAAATCAAAAACAGGGAAAAGGGCTTTCTCTATTTCCTCTGGTTTCATATTCCTCATTTTCCCCCTTATTATGGCTCTTATGTTCGCCACCACAAACCTGGAAAGGAGAATATAAAGAAGTTCTTTCGGTTTTCCTGAGGAAAAATCAATTATACCCTTTATTGTTTCTGAAAAATTTTTATTTATCCCCCTTAATACCTTTTCTAAATCAAATTCCCCCCTTTCAATGTCTCTTGAATAATCAGTTTTCTGCAAATTCTCAACAAACCTTTCAAAATTTTCTGATTGTAATAATTCTTCAATCTCCTGTCTTTTTAATAATTTCTCCTTTTTTGCCCTTATTCTTGCATTTATATAACCGAAATCATCCATATTAAATTTTAAAAATCTGATTGAAAAGCTTCTGCATTAAGATTGGTTCTGCTTTTTGTAGTCTTGATTCAAGTGTATTTAAAACCCTTATTTTACCATCTTTACGCTCTATTATTATTCCAGAAAATATACTTTCATTTTTTTGAATCTCAAACTTAAGTCCCATTTTTTTAACCAGTTCTACTATCAATTCATAATCAGATGGTGAAGTAATAATTTTACCTTCTTTTTCTCCAAAATCAGTTAGAGCCTCCAAAAAGAGCCTTTCAAAAAATTCTCTATAAGTTCCATTTTTCCTCCTTCTTTCTATATCCTCTTTTAAAATATCTAATAGTTTTTCATATATTATATTTCTTGATAACAAAACTTCATTTAGTGCTTTAAGCTTTATCTCTGCTATTCTCTTAGCCCTTTCTATTTTTAAAAAATTTTCAGCCTCCTTTGACATCCCTTCTCTTATAATTTCCTTCTTCTCTTCAAAATCTTCCCTAATTTTTTTTAATTCTGAAATTGTATCTCTTTCAATCTCCTTGATTACTTTGTTTATCTTTTCCTTTACAAATTCCTTGAGAGTCATTAAATTTTACCCATAAGCATAAAGGCTATAACAAATCCAAGTATAACTGTGGTTTCAGGAATTGCAAGCATTATTATAATCCATACTGCTGTTTCGGGTCTTTCTGCAATTGTTCCCGCACCCGCAGCACCAATCCTTGATTGAGCCCATCCTGTTCCAAGACCCGGTATACCAACCGCAAGAGCAACACCTATATGAGCAAGGAGTTTTGAAAAATCATTTCCGCCTGCTTCCTGTGTAGCATGAGCAGCTTCCTGTGCAAAAAGGAGTGCTGAAGAAATTACCATGAAGAATATAGTGTACATAAGGAATTTTATTTTTTTCATTTTTCCTCCTTATTTATTTTATTTCAGGGAGTGGAACCCCTTTTAATCTTTTAAATAAAGGTTTATATTCCCTTCCACCCGCTTCATAAAATTTTGTAAAAAATTCCACAAATTGAAGCCTTAATCCCTGAATTGTGGGGTCAAAAATTCCAAGTATAAAAGCAAGAACATGGAATAAAAACATTACTAAAATTCCTATTATTATGGAAGGAAGTATACTTAAGAATTTATTTGCTATTACTGCTATTATGGCAGAAGAAAGACCAATAGCCATAAGCCTTGCAAAAGAAAGTATATGACCAAAAGCAGAGAATATCTCAATAGGTGCAGCTGGACCATGGAATTTAAATGAGAGTACCATAAATAAAAATAAAAGAATAAGAAAAATTGAGGACAAATAATCTGGAAGAACTCTGAGACTTGTTCCAGCAAGCAAAAGAAGTGATATAAGACCAGATAACATGGAAAGAACACCTATTGCATGCTTTCTATGTCCAAGATTTAAAGCATTATAAATCCCAAGTATAAGACCAAGTATTACCTGAACAGAACCGAAAATAATTGCTATTAAAAGATATGTATTGGCATCATGAACTCTTGGAAAAATTGGCTTAAACCCCATCCTTTCAAGTAGATCACCAAACATTTCCATATATAAAAAACCAAAGAGAATTGTAAAAACACTCGCTAAAATATATGCAAAACTTATCCTCCTTATAAAATCGTTACTTTTAAATTTTAAATAAAAAGAAAGAAAAAGGAAAAAACTCAAAAGACCATATCCTATATCTCCCAGCATAAACCCAAAATATAAAGGAAAGAAAATCGCTAAAATAGATGTTGGGTCATAGGTTTTATAAATAGGTAAGGAGAAAAATTCTATAAAGGGCTCAAAATTTTTAAAAAAAGATGGATTTTTCAGTATTACAGGCACTCTCTTATACTCTTCTTTCTTTGGATTTGTCTCCTTTAAATAAACATTTTCTTCTTTTGTAATTTCTCTTAAAGATTCTATATACTTTTCAGGTAAAAATCCCTCTAAATAAAAAAAGTATCTTGTGAGAAATACCCCCTTTTCCTTTACCCTTAATATATCCTTTAAATCCTGTAATATATAGAAACTGTTGAAAAGAATATTTAAATTTTCATCAATCAATAATTTCTTTCTTAATTCGTTTTCTTTAAATTTTTTAGGAATATCTTCAAGCTTATTTCTTAAAAAGGAAAGCATTTCCCTAAAGGAAAGTTTTCCTATGTCCTCTGGTAAACTTATTTCTGGTAAACCCTCTCTCCATAACCTCTCTCTTAACTCATTTTTTATTTCAGGAGAAAAAGTTATAAGAATTGCTATTTGATTTCCCTTTATAACCCTCTCAAATATTTTTACCTTTTCCCCATAATCCTTTCCAAAATTTTCTTTTATTCTTGTTAGAAGAGTTAACTCTTCCCTTGGTAAAAGTAGCCCTTTAATTTCAAAATTTTCTGGAATATGTATCTCCTCCTTCTCTATAAGTTCTTCAAAAACCTCAAGTATACTGGTAAAGGAAAAATATAAACTTCTCTCCTCGATAAGTTTCTTTTCCTCTTCCTTTATTTTTTGATATTTAAAATAAATTTCATTCAAGGTTTTTAATAAATCCTCAATATCTTTAATTTTCTTTTTTTCAACTTCACGCGGAGAAATTAATTCCTCTTTCCTAATTTCTTCAATCATACTGATTGCTCTATCAATCTTTTTTAATGCTTCTTTTTCCAAATCTGTTATTGCAGGTTTCATAAATTCAATGTTCTCATCAAATTCTTTATCCTCAATGTGAAGAACTGATAATTCCTGTAATTTACTTAAAAATCCATCAAGTTTTTCCCTTTCCCCAATCATTTCAACTTTCTTCATTTTTAAAGTCGCCATATTTAAATTTCCCCTTTAAAGATCACTTCTTCAAAAACTTTAAGTGCTTCCTCTTTGTATTTTTCAATATTCTCCATAAGTTCTTTTGCTCTTTTCTTACCCTCTTCATAAATTTTTTCACATTCTTTTTCTATTTTTAAAATTCCTTCTTTTATCAATTCTTCCTTTTCCTTTTCCATTTCTTCACTGAATTTAATTAATTCCTTTTCTCTTTCATCTCTTTCCCTTTTAATTGCTTCTTCTTTTTCTCTTAATTTTTTTTCTATAAAAGGATAATTTTCCTCCTCCTCTTTCAGGAGGTAAAAAAGATT
>CBFGJO010000039.1:0-10396 GCA_965649125.1 Caldifarciminota bacterium
AAGCATGGTTAATAGTGGAGGGTGCAAATGGTCCTGTTACTCCTGATGCAGAAAAAATCCTTATTGATAAGGGAGTTTATATAATTCCTGATATTCTTGCTAATGCAGGAGGAGTTATTGTTTCATATTTTGAATGGGTTCAGGACCTCCAGTATTATTTCTGGAAGGAAAAGGAAATTTTTGAAAAACTTGAAGAAATTTTGAAAGAGGCATTGAATGTGGTAATAAGGAAAAGCGAAGAATTAAAGACTGACTTGAGAACTTCAGCCCTTATAATAGGTTTATCAAGAATTATAGATGCTATTGAAAGGAGGGGAATTTTCCCATAAAGAGGGTAAGTATTTTAATACCAGGGTATAACGAAGCTGAAAACATTGACGTTCTGATTAAAGAAATAGATGATTTTATAAATAAGTTTAATTTAAAAGACTGGGAATTCATTTATATTGATGATGGTTCTACTGACAATACAAAAGAAAAAATAAATCAATATCTCAAAGAAAAAAATTATTTAAAATTTGTCAGTTATAAAAGGAACTTAGGAAAAACCTTTGCATTACAGAAAGGGATGGAAAAAGCAGAAGGAGAAATTTTTGTCATCTTTGATGCAGATCTACAGTTCACCCTTGAAGATGCCAAAAAACTTGTTGATAAGATTGAGGAAGGATTTGATATAGTTTGTGGAAAAAAAACAGGAAAATACAATAAAAAAATTGTTTCTTTTTTCTATAATAATTTAACAAGATTACTTTTCAATGTTCCTGCCACTGATATGAACTCTATTAAGGCGATAAGGAGAAAAGTTTTAGAGGAAGTTCCTCTAAGGAAGGACTGGCACCGTTATATTGTTGTCTGGGGATGGGAATATGGATTTTCAGTTACTGAAATTAAAGTATCTTTGAGACCAAGAAGATATGGTAAAAGCAAATACAGGGGTTTAAAAAGAATATTAATTGGTTTCCTTGACCTTATTGCTGTTAAAATTCAGATTTCCTTTATGAGAAAACCAATGTTACTTTTTGGTACTCTTGGAATTTTCTCCTTTATTACAGGATTAATAGGCGCTATAATTGGAATTTATTTCAAATATTTTCTTCACAAAAAAGTAAGACTGATTTCAATAATTTTCCTTTTAGCACTTTTTACACTGCTTAGCCTTTCTCTCTTTGTAGTTGGTTTTCTCGGAGAGGCTATCGCAGGAATTCACGATAGACTTGATAAATTAGAAAGAAAAAGATGAAAATACTTGTAACAGGAGCAGGTGGTTTTATAGGCAGCCATATTGTGGAAAATTTAAGTAAAAAATTTAAAATTGCTGCTTTCTTGAGATATAATTCGAAAGGTGATATACAGAATCTCAGGTTTTTAAGCAAAGAAAATTTCAAAAATATAGAAATTATTTTCGGTGATTTGAGGGCAAGGGAAGAAATTGAAAAGGTCATTAAAAAAGTTAATTTTGTTATAAATCTTGCAGCAAATATATCAGTAAAAAGGTCTTTTGAAAATCCCGAAGAAGTTTTTTTCAACAATACTTTAATAACTTTCAACATTCTGAATGCTCTGAAAAAAAAGAAAATTCCACTAATTCACTTTTCAACATCGGAAGTATATGGAAATCCGGAAAAATTACCTGTTACCGAGGGGAATAGGAAAATTTCCCTATCTCCCTACGCTGCTTCTAAAATTGCCTGTGATGAACTTGTAAGGTCAATATGTAATTATGAAAACATACCCTTTTTAATTTTAAGACCCTTCAATACCTATGGACCGAGACAATCAATAAGATCACTTATTCCCTGGATCATATATGAAATACTTAATTCAAATGAAATTAAAATTGGAAATCTAAACACTAAGAGAGATTTTCTTTATGTTAAGGATCTTGTTAAAATAATTGAAATATTAATTGAGAAAAAACATTTTAATGGTGAAGAAGTGAATGTATGTTCAGGAAAATCATACTCTGTGAAAGAGATAATTGACCTTCTACTTGAGATATCAGGGATAAATAAGAAAATAAGAGAATTAAATATTAGAAAAAGACCTTCTAAAAATGAAATTCAGGAATTAAGGGGAGATAATAGTAAAATAAAAAAAATAATAGGAAAACTTAAATTAACAAATCTCAAAGAAGGGCTAAAAGAGACTTTTGAATTTTATAAAAAAATTGGATTTGAATCCCCTTCCAATTTCAGTTTGCTTTGAAAATTATAATATTAAGATTTTCCTCAGGTGGAGACCTAATTCTTCTTACAGGAATTATAGATAAACTTTTAAAAAAAAACATAGAAGTCTTTTTAGTTTTAAAGAAAAAATTTAAAAATATTTTCTATGGTTTCGAGAATTTAAAGATTTTAGACCTCCAAAATAAGGAGGAAATTTTAGGGGAAAGTTATGACCATGCAGTTGATTTACAGAAAAATTTAAAAAGTTTTCTTTTAATGAAAAAAATAAAAGCAAAAAATAAATTATATGCAAATAAAAGGATTTTAAGAAGAAGGTTATATCTATGTTGCAGGATTCCTTTAAAGGAAAAATCTTTTATCAAAATATTTTCTGAACCCTTTGAAAAAATTTTTAATGAGGATTTTTATGTAAGACCTGTTTTAAAAGGGGAAAAAGAATTTTCTGGATTGAAAGAAAATTATACTTTAATTGCCCCTTTTTCCTCTAAAAAGAAAAAAAATTTAAAACTCAGTACATTAAAAAAAATACTTGAAATTAAAAGTAAAGAAGGTTTCTGTGTAATAGTGGGTGATTTAAAAAGTAAAAGAGAAAAATTACCCTTTATAAGTGATAAAATCATAGACTTAAGAGGTAAAACTGATTTAAATGAATTATTTTACATAGTGAAGAATTCCTCTTTTGTTATAACAGTTGATTCAATGGTTTCACATATAGCGAGTGCTTATAAAAAAAAGGGCATTGTTTTTTTTGGACCTACTACTCCACTTTATGGATTTAGACCCTTTGGAGATGAATTAAAGATTATTTACAATAAGACTTTTTGCTCTCCTTGTTCACTTCATGGGGAGGGAATATGCTTATTTAATAAAAAATGTTATGATATTTTACCTACCAATCTTTCCTATTTGAATTGCAAGTTTTCTTAGATTTATTCATTTATTTTAAAAAATAAAAGGGGGGAAGCTATCCCCCCTTAATTCTTATTATAAATTTATAATTAGAATCTGATTTTTCCTCCTAAAGTAAACCCCAATCTCGTTACTGGCTCATTTTTACCCATTAAAGAGAACCCATAGGGTAAATATTCATCAACAATGCTTCCCTTAATAAAGAAAGAAACAGGCAAAGCAGGAGGATTTATAACAACATAAGGAATCAAGGAAAACTGGTTAGAACTTTCAATAGGCAAGGTCATATTATAATCAACAAGCACAAGTTTTCCAGTGCTTCTTATTCTGTACAATAATTCCAATCCAGCTTCACCTACTGCAAATTTATATCCAAGTTTAGGGTAAAAAGCAAGAAAGTCTCCCTGATCAACTTTCGCATTTAAACCATAAAATTTTGTGCTTTTCTGGAAGGTAATAAACAAGGAAAAACCGGCAGAAAGAGCAAACATTGGGTGTGGAACAGAGGCGTCAAAACTAAGCATTAAAGCATTCTGTTCATCTGTGTTTCCAAATTCAACAGTAGTATCTTCCATCCATTTTGGACCTAAATCAATTAAGAAACCAAACTTCCCTTTATAGAATGGACCTTTAACTCCGAAAAAGAATATAAGATTTTGAAAACTGAACCCACTTGAAACACCTTTTCCTGTATCAGGAGAAAAAGAATGCTGTGATAATCTGAAATCAGCGCCTCCAAAAAAGGTTGCAGCAGGAAGGCTATAAAAATCATAGGAACCACCCAAATAGAGGTTTAAAGCACTGTATGAACCTCCCATATCTTTAGCACTTCCAGTTGAATCGTATGCCTGAGAAGCAGTTCCATATCCTATATTCAACCATGCTTCTCCTCCTGCGAATAGGGGGAGCGCAATTATTAGGGCTAAAAATTTTTTCATAAATTACTCCTTATAAATTTATGGGGGATTGAACCCGGTTTATTCATTAACAGGTATCCTGTATTTTAAACCCAAACTTATAAAGTTTGTAGGTTTTACACTTGTCAAAATATTATGGTAAGAAAAATTAAAATCCAGAAGTGAAATATTAAAACCAGTACCAATTCCAAAGCCAATTTTTCTTTGTGATAAACCATCTTGTTTTAAATTGTAAATACCTGAACTTATTCTTAAATAAGGGGAAAAGGGCTTTTTAAAACTTAAGGGAACATATTCTAAACCAATACCAAAATCGAATAAATTAAATCCTTTATAATCTTTTGTTTTTGGAATAAAATAAGAATAATCCGTGGATAAAGAAAAACATAAAATATTGTAAATTCGGAGTCTGTAGGATAAATCAAATCCCAAACCAACAATTGAATTTTGAGCAAATTCTTGAAGAGGAACATTACCTTTAACAAGACTTAAAGAAAATTCATGAATAAGATTTGAGGCAAAAAGAAAAGAACTAAAAATTAAAAATAAAAATTTTTTTTGCATAAAATATTTTAAGACAAAAAAATTCTTTTTTTCAAAATAATTTTTAGAAATTTTTTTAACTTTTTTAATTATCAAACCGAAATTTACACCAAGATTCATCCTAAAGATCACCAAAATAACAAAAAAATTATTGAATAAGAAAAATTCTAAAAAGTTATTTTGCAAGAAAATAGTTGGGTATGCCCTGAAGAGTTTATCCTTTTAGAAAGGAGGTGATCCAGCCGCACGTTCCCGTACGGCTACCTTGTTACGACTTCGCCCCGGTCATCCCGCCTGCCTTCAGCTCCACAAAAGTAGAACCTTCAGGCATTCGGGACTTCCATGGCGTGACGGGCGGTGTGTACAAGGGGCGGGAACGTATTCACCGCCGTATTGCTGACCGGCGATTACTAGCGATTCCGGCTTCACGGGGTCGAATTGCAGACCCCGATCCGAACTGGGGGCAGGTTTTGGGATTTGCTCTCCCTTGCGGGGTCGCTTCCCTCTGTCCTGCCCATTGTAGCGCGTGTGTAGCCCCGGACATAAAGGCCACACGGACTTGACGTCATCCTCACCTTCCTCCCCCTCATCGGGGGCAGTCCCCTTAGAGTGCTCAGCCGGGACATACCCGCTTTAGCAACTAAGGGCGAGGGTTGCGCTCGTTGCGGGACTTAACCCAACACCTCACGGCACGAGCTGACGACAGCCGTGCAGCACCTGTGCCGGCTTCCCCCAGAGGGGGATCTCCCTCTCTTTCAAGAAGGATACTACCGGCATGTCAAGCCCGGGTAAGGTTCTTCGGTTAGCAACGAATTGAACCACGCGCTCCACCGCTTGTGCGCCCCCCCGTCAATTCCTTTGAGTTTCACCCTTGCGAGCGTACTCCCCAGGCGGCGGACTTAATGGTTTCCCTGCGCCACAGATTTCCTAACGGAAACCCACGGCTAGTCCGCATCGTTTAAGGCTGGGACTACAGGGGTATCTAATCCCTTTCGCTCCCCCAGCTTTCGGACCTCAGCGTCAGGGACACCCCAGGGAGCCGGCTTCCCCACCGGCGTTCCCCACGATATCCACGCATTTCACCGCTACACCGTGAGTTCCGCTCCCCTCTGGTGCCCTCAAGCCGGGTAGTTTCGGACGCAGCCCATCCGTTGAGCGGATGGATTACACATCCGACACACCCGACCGCCTACATCCCCTTTAAGCCCAGTGATTCCGGGCAACGCTTGCCCTCCCCGTATTACCGCGGCTGCTGGCACGAGGTTAGCCAGGGCTTCCTCTGGGAGTACCGTCATCCCAAGAGGCTATTCGCCCCCCAGGACATCGTCCTCCCTGACAGGGGTTTACACCCCGAAGGGCTTCTTCCCCCACACGGCATCGCTGGGTCAGGGTTTCCCCCATTGCCCAAATTTCTAGCCTGCTGCCTCCCGTAGGAGTGGGGCCCGTGTCTCAGTGCCCCTCGGACCGGCCACGCTCTCACGCCGGCTACCCGTCATAGGCTTGGTGGGCCATTACCCCACCAACTACCTGATGGGACGCGGCCCCCTCCCTGGGCAGGAGCTTCAATGAGAGGCCCCCCTTTCATCTCAGAAGGATGCCCTCCTGAGACAATATGGCGGATTAGCCCAGGTTTCCCTGGGTTGTCCACCTCCCAGGGGCAGGTTAGCCACGCGTTACTCCGCCGTCCGCCGCTGAGGGGGTTTCCCCCCTCCGCACGACTTGCATGGCTAAGACATGCCGCCAGCGTTAGCCCTGAGCCAGGATCAAACCCTCCATCAAAAAATAATTTCAAAATTGCAATATTTTATTCTCTTCAGGGCATACCCAACCCACTTTTCAAATACCAAAATTATTATATATTATTATAACTTAAAAAAAATTTTTTTTCAAGTACCTTACCCCTTTAACCATCATATAAATAAATTATAAAATAAAATTCTCACCGGTTTCAAATCTTCTCTTTCAAACTTTTTACAAAGATCTTCTCTGCAATATCTCTGTCAACCGATATAACACTCTCATCAAGTTCAATCATAAACAAGGGCCTTCTTTTTGAAACTCTAACTATAACCCCTGGCATTAAACCTAAACTAACAAGTTTATGCAAAATCCTCCTATCATCAGTATCAATAGAAACAACCTTAACAAAATCCCCTTCCTCTACATATGTTAAAGGTAAATGAATAGGCTTTATTGTATTAAACTTCTTTTCACCACAACATTTTCCCCGCGGTATAGGCTTACCATGGGGACAAAACCTGGGATGACCGAATAAAGAACAAATTTTATCAGTCGCCTCCTCATTCAAAATATGCTCCAAACCACAGGCAGCCTCACTTGAATAATTATTACTAACCTCAACCAATTCATAAAAAAGCCACTCAGCAAGCCTCAATCTCCTTATAATATCCAAAGTGACATGCTTTCCCCTCTCGGTAAAAACCCATTTCCCATTATCCTTTTTTACAAATCCCATCCTCGCTAACTCCTCATAATCCCTATCCTCTATTTTGTACTTTATAACAGGCTCAAACTCCTCTTGAGACCATCCTTCCTCCCTTAACCATAAAAGTTTTAATGCTTCTTCTACCCTTATCTCCATTTCAATCTCATTAAAATTTTATTTAAAAAACTTTCATTTTTAACATCTGAAAAAACTATGTTTTCATAAAAGCAATAAGGACACCTTGCAAATTTACAGGAATTCTTAAAAATTCTATATGGACAATTTAAACATATACTATTTTCATAATCAACTGCAAAAATATTTCCACACATATTACATTTTACCTTTAAACCGGCCATTTTTCAAGAACCATTCTTACAAAAAAACCTGCTGTAATAGCATAAATTATAATAAAAACTGAAATATAAAGACTAACCTTTAAACCTCTTTCCTTTATTATAACTAAAAAATTGGCTATACAGGGCATAAAGAGGGTTATTGTGACTGTACTTACAATTACCTGAGAAGCACTTAATAAACCATTTTCCTTTAACATAAGAAATCCTGCTGCGCCATAATCCCTTCTTAGAAAACCCATTATAAACCCCATAGCCGACTCTTTCGGTAAACCAAGAATATTTGTAACCACTGGTTTAAATAGCTCTTCAAGAAAATTAAGTATATGAGATAAATCGAGTATAAAAAGAAGAAAGGTTCCTATAATGAAAATTGGAATTACCTCTTTTAAATACCACTCCGCCCTTGCTATTGTTTTATAAAAAATATTCCTTAAACTTGGAATCCTCAAAGGGGGAATTTCCATTATAAAAAATGATCTCTCCCCTTTTACAACCTTAGAGGAAAGAAAACTGACAATAATCATACTTATAAAAATTGTAACTCCCCATATTACTAAGGCTGAAAAAGATATCCCGGAGACTAAGGCAAATATCACACCCATCTGTGCAGAACATGGAACAGCAAGAGCAAGTAAAAGAGTAACAATAATTTTTTCCTTTTTTGTTTCAAGAGTTCTGGTTGTTATAGTTGCCATTGTATCACAACCAAGCCCAAGTATTAAAGGTAAAATCGCCCTTCCAGAAAGACCTATTTTTTTAAATAGATTATTCAATAAAAAAGCAAGTCTCGGAAAATAACCTGAATCCTCAAGTATCCCAAAGGCAATGAAAAAAGTTAAAACAACTGGAAAGATTATAGCAAAACCATAGGTCAAAGCCATGGTAAAAACCCCGAATTCCCCAACAAAAAGGTCCCTTATTAATAAAGGAATGGGAAGCAAATTAAATAACTTTATAATAAAGGGATTTATAATCTCTCCAAATACCCTGTTCTCCAGAAGACCCACAAGGAAACCCGCTCCAAAAACTCCCACAAATAAATGAAGTAAATATAAAGTTATAAGGATGAATATAAATCCACCTACAGGATGTATCATAAAATTATGGAGTAAGTCACTTGCTAAGTGCTTATAAATTACTCCTTCTTTTTTCACTGTTAAAGACACAATTTTTTCCACATTCCTTGTTATATCAGAAAGTATATAAAACTCAACAGGCTCATAAAGTGTATTCTCAAACTTTTCTCTTACTTTTAATATATAACCAAAATCTTCCGCCTTCAACTTACTCTTTAAAAGATTTTCAACATCCTCAAACCTCGCAAGAAAAAGATGGATAATTCCTTCTTTTTTTTCAATTACACCTTCAAGTTTTTTCTCTATTTTTTTTAAAATTTCAAGAATTCTCATTTCAGGCTTAAAATCAAAATAGGGTACAGAAGCCTTTTCTAAACTCAAAAAAAGTTCCCTTATACCTTTTCCATGAATTGCAACAGTTTTTACAACAGGTATTCTCAGTTCTTTACTCAACTTCTTTTCATCTATCTCAATACCCCTCAACTTTGCCTCATCTTCCATATTTAAAACTAGAACCATCCTAAATTTGAATAAAGAAATTTGATACAAAAGAACAAGAGACCTCTTAAGATTTTTTGAATCTGCAACTAAAATCACAATATCAGGATTTTCTTCAAGTAAAATTCTTACAGTAACTTTCTCATCTTCTGTCCTTGGGAGCAAACTCTGAACCCCTGGTGAATCTATCACATAAACATTTTTATTTCCCTTTAAAAAGCCCCCTGAAATTTCAACTGTTGTTCCAGGATAATTGGAAACAGTAACATACTTTCCTGTAAGATGATTGAATATCAAAGACTTCCCAACATTTGGATTACCAACAATAACTATCTTCTTTACAGCAGATTTAATTAGAGCTCTTGAATGATTATGCATATTTTAATAATACAATCAAATTTTAAAAAAATTCAAATTTTATTTCTCTTTAAAAATCTTTAATAATAAATTATGAGCAAATATGTTTCCTGCTATTATATTACCTCTCTTTAAATGATTTCTCTTTCCTTCCATATCGCTTGTTTTACCACCTGCTTCTTCAACAAGAAGAACCCCCGCAAATATATCCCAAGGTGAAAGACCGAATTCAAAAAAACCATCATATCTTCCGCATGCTACATATGCAAGGTCCTGAGATGCTGAACCAGGTCTCCTTAAATCATCAGAACTCTCAAAAACCTCTTTAAATTTTCTGTAATAGAGTTCCCAGTATTCTCTCCTTCTGAATGGAAATCCCGTTCCAATTAGAAAACCTCTTCTTTTCTTTGATACCTTTATTCTTTTCCCATTTAAATAGGCACCGTTATTTTTTATGGCATAGAAAAGTTCATTTAAAAGAGGAATATAAATCAATCCCACAAAAGGTTCCCCTTCCTTTACATAAGCAATGGAAAATGAAAAAAAGGGTAATTTCTGTATAAAATTTCTTGTTCCATCAAGAGGATCACATATAAACATTTCCTCAAAGTTTTCTCCACCTGTTTCTTCTCCTAAAAAGGGAATACTTTTAAATTTTTTTGAAAGAATTTTTTTAACTTCCTCTTCCACTTTAAGATCCACCTCAGAAACATAATCCCTTGCCCTTTTTTCTTTATACTTCAAATTATTTTTTTTATACTCTCTTATAAGGATATCACCTGCTCTCAGTGCGCATTTTTTAAACTCCTTAAGAATTTCATCATAAATTCCTTTCATTTTAAAAATACTTTTTAGGCATTAATTTTTTTAGTTTTTTTAAAAGTTCCTTTATTCTTTGAGATTCATACTTTGGAAATACAAGTACTATATCATCAGAATCAACAAAGGCAATATTTTCAATTTTATAAAAAATAACCCTTTTGTTCTTTGAAAATACTATATTATTTTTTGAATCCACAAAAATATGCTTACCCTTAAAAGCATTACCATCTTTATCCTTTGTTAAAATGTTCTCAAAGGAAAGAAAAGAACCAAGGTCCTCCCA
>CBFGJO010000040.1:0-9389 GCA_965649125.1 Caldifarciminota bacterium
TAACACATAAATTTAAACTAAAAGATTATAAAAAGGCAATTGAAGCAAATTTAAACAAAGGAAAATATAAATTAATAAAATCTGCCTTTGAGTTTTAAAAAATTAAAAATTACAACTTTCTTTAACCTTCTTCTTGCAAGAGATTACAAGAAGTAATAAAAGCCACACCTCATTGTAATTTTTTAAACATATTTCCTTTTACTTCAAAAAAATTATCCTCTTCTTTTTTATATAATAAATTCCAGGATGCAGAGTCAAATTCTTTATATTTATTTTTCTTCCTGAAATATCATAAATGGATGAAGATGAAAATTTTAAAAATTCTTTATCGCTTAAAATATTTTTAATTTTTGATTCACCTATCTTTGGCTCTTCTGAATACTTTACTATTGTAAGTCTTGGAACCAAAAGAATCACAACAGTATCTTCAATTATAGTATCAGTTGTTCCAACCACATATATTTTATTATTTTCATCAAGAAAAATAGAATAAGATGAATCTTTTGTTAAAACATTTCCCAATTTAATATCCCATAATTTAGTTCCAGAAGGAGTGTATTTTAAAGTAATAAAATCACTTAGTGAGGGCTCAAAGCCGCAGCTTCCGGTAATATAAGCATTTCCTGATTTATCAACTGCAATATCATATCCTATTTCTTCTCCATAATTATAATCGTATCTTCTACTCCATAATATATTAGAATCAAACGAAATTTTAAGTGTCATTATATCTTCCCCACTTTTCCCTGTGACATAAAGATAGCCTAAGGTATCAATTCCACAGGAATAACCAATTTCCGGAAGGTCCGGGATTCCTCCATAATTTATGACCCAATCTCTTTGACCATTTATTTTATATTTTGCTATGAGATAATCAGAGTTCCCATTAATAGAAATATTTCCAGTTATATAAATATTTTCAAAACCATCAAAAATTATCTTTTTTGGATAAAATGAGGAATTTGGAAGAGAACAAACATCTGAAAATAAAAGATTTCCAAGGGTGTCATATTTGAGTAAAAGAAGATGTGATATACCGGCTGTATCATAAGTCTCTCCGCATATCCATATGTTTCCATCTTTATCAACTACCATACCTCGTGCAAATTCAGGTGAATCAAACGAATACCCATAAAATATCCACCATTCTCTTGTGCCATCAGGTAAAAACTTTATTGTATAAACTTGATAATTTTCTCCACAACATCCATAACTCCATCCAGTAACATATATTTTTTTATCTTTCCCGATTTCAAGAGAAACAGGAAAATCGTCTCCGTTTTCTAAACTATTGTTATAAATATAAACCCAGACAGGAAAAGTTGAATCTTTTTTGAATTTTAATACACCATAATCATACTTCGTTATATCCGAATGAGCAGCAAAACAAACATATATGTTTTGCGAGTCATCAACAGCAAAATCTTCTAATAAAAATTTCCTATAATTTGCATCAGAATAAGAATAATAATTTACAAAATTACCCAGTGTGTCATATTTAAAAATCATTAGAAGGGAAGCAGAATGGTACTGTGGAGCGTTCCCACCTCCGTATACATATCCATGTTTATAAATCCCTTTTACCCCTTCTGAACCACTAATAGAAAAGAAAATAGAGTCTTTCCTGACCCATTCTATATTAACCTGAAAGATTATTAAATAAATTAAAAAATAATTCATATCACCCCTAATTTTTTCCCAACTTTTTTAAATATTTCAAGTCCTCTTTCTATATGCTCATCAGTATGTGTTGCCATACAACTTGTTCTTAAAAGTGAACTTCCTGGTGGAACTCCTGGTGGGACAACAGGATTTACATAAATACCCTCTTCAAGAAGTTCTTTCCACATATAAACAGTTTTCCATTTATCCCTTATATAAACAGGGACAATTGGTGTCTGAGTGTTCCCAATATCAAATCCAAGCAACCTTAACCCGTTTCTCCATTTTTCAGAAATTCTTCTCAAATTTTCAATCCTTTCAGGCTCTTCTTGCATAATCTCAAGTGCTTTAAGTGCACTTGCTAAATTTGGTGGTGAAATTGCTGCACTAAAAATAAATGACCTTGCCACATGCTGAATGTAAAATATAACATCCTCATCTCCTGCGATAAAACCACCTAAGCTTGCAAAGGATTTACTGAAAGTGCCCATTATTAGGTCAACATCATTTTGAACTTTAAAATGATTAGTTGTTCCCCTTCCATATTCACCAAGAACACCTATTGCATGGGCATCATCAACCATAAACCTTGCATTGTATTTCTTACATATTTTTATAATTTCAGGCAGTGGCGCAATCTCACCTGTCATTGAATAAACACCATCAACTATAACAAGTTTGCCTTTATTTTCCGGTAACTTTTTTAGAATTTTTTCTAAATCATCAAGGTCATTATGTTTGAATCTTTCCATCTTGCCAAAGGACATCTTACATCCATCAATTATTGAAGCATGGTCTTCCTTATCAACAATCGCATAATCATCCTTACCAACAATTGCAGAAATTGTCCCAACATTTGTCTGATATCCTGTTGAGAAAACAATACATTTTTCTTTTCCTAAAAACTCTGCAAGTTTTTCTTCAAGTTCAAGATGAATCTTTAAAGTTCCATTCATAAAGCGGGAACCTGTAACACTCGTTCCATACTTTTTAATCGCTTCAATTGCTGCTTCCCTTACCCTCCTATCCATTGTAAGTCCAAGATAATTGTTTGAGCCGAACATTAAAACCCTTTTCCCGTTAAATATTGCCTCAGTCCCTTCGTTATTCTCAAGGGGAAGAAAGAATGGATAAACACCTTTTTCAATTGCAATCTTTGCTTCATACAGGGGATTTAAAGGATTTAAAACTTTACATTTTTCAAATATATCCATATAAAACCTCCTTTTAAACTTTTAATTATAAAAGCAAGATTCAAAGAATATCAATAAGGTCTTAAAAGAAATGGCGAAATGAACGAGAAATATATAAAATATTTTATCTTAAAATAAACTTCTTTTTTATTTTCCTTTAAATAATTCCAGAAAATTGCAAGAAGTAGAAAAGAGATTATAAGAACTATAACAATTAAATAAACCTGAAAAAAACTTAATTTTCCTGAAAAATACCCTTTAAGCCCTTTATTTATAACCCATCCATAGATAACTATTAAATGATAAAAATAAACAACAAGTGATTCTTTACCAAATTTTTGCAGGATCTCTAAAATTTTGTTTTTCTTTCCCTCAAATTTTAAAAGTAAAAAGGAGATGAGAGAAAGGATTGAGATGCGGAAAAATATTATGTTAGCAGGAATTTTATAAAATTTTAAAGTTAAAAATAATAAAAAAGAAATAAAAGAGGAAATAATAAAAATATCTTTTTTTTCATTATTCAGAAAAATTGAACCTATAAAGCAACCTGAAAAAAGGTAAAGGGAAAAAGGGGTTAAGGGGAAAAGGGAATTTTTAAAATATTTTAAAAAGAAAAGGGGTAAATTGAGATTTAAATTTTCTAAATAAATGCTCAAAAGATAAAAATTTATAAAAACAAAAAAGAGTAACTTCATAAATACTTCCCTGTTTCTTGAAATAAGATAAAGAATTTGAAGAATTAAAATGCTTGCCCCTATGCATTGGAGTATATCAACACTGAAAAAATTGTTTAAATCGGAAAGGGGGGAAGCAAGAGTTTTTCTTAGTGAAAAATAAGGGAGATGAAGAAGATAACCAAGGGTTATTATAAAAATTATTCTTCTTATTCTATCAAAAAATTTTTTTGAAAGGTGAAAATATTCTTTTTTGTTTAAAGTGGATATTGAGAAAGCAATACCGGAGGCAAAGAGAAAAAGAGGTGCTGTAAACCCTCTTACATTCTGCCAGAAAATCCAGAAATAAATTTTTTTTTGATAAGATGATAAAAGGGCATCAAGTGTATGGCCATTGACCATTTCAATAAGGGCAATTGCCTTCAAAAGATCAAGGAAAAGGAACCTTCTTTTCACAGGTTTATAATTATAATTAAAATCAGTATTCCATAACTATTTACAAACTAAACTTCATTCTGTATTTTAATTCTCATTGCATTGAGTAAAACAAGCAGTGCAACACCCATATCCGCAAAAACTGCTTCAAACATTTTTGCAATTCCAGATGCTCCAAGGATTATAAAAATTATCTTTATAAGCACAGCAAATATTATGTTTTGCCATACTATCTTTTTTGTAATTTTTGAAATTTTTAAAAATAAAGGAATCTTCAAAATATTATCACTCATTATAACAACATCTGAGTTTTCTATTGCAATATCCTGACCTAAACCACCCATTGCAATTCCTATGTCTGCTCTTTTTAAAGATGGAGCATCATTTATTCCATCACCAACGAAAGCAACTTTACCTCTCTTTTTTTTAACCATCCTTTCTATTTCAGCAAGTTTTTCCCAGGGTAGAAGTTGAGATTTATAAAAATCAATCCCGAGTTCATTTGCAACAATTTTTGCAAAAAATTCATTATCACCTGTTAACATCCCTGTTTTTATCCCTTCACTTTTTAAAAGAGAAATGCACTCCTTTGCTTCTTGTTTTATCTCATCAGAAATAAGAATATAACCTGCATAAACTCTATCAACTACCACATGCACAATGACTCCTTCATCTGTGCAAACATTGTGTTCAATTTTTTCCTCATGTAAGAATCTGTCATTCCCAACAAATATTTCTTTTTCCTTAAGTTTCACAAACACCCCTAATCCTGCAACTTCTTTATATTCTTTTATAATGGAAACATCAATTTCACCTTTAAATTTTTTCTTAATTGAACTTGCTATCGGGTGATTGGAATGGAATTCTGCATAAGCAGCAATTTCAAGAATTTCATCTTCTTTAAAACCATTGTAAGATTTTATTTTTATCACTTCAAAGACACCTTTTGTGAGGGTTCCTGTTTTATCAAAAATAACTGTTTTTACATCTCTCATAGCATCAATAAAATTTGCACCCTTTGTAAGTATGCCATTTTTGGCAAGCACTCCAAGAGCTACAAAATAAGAAAGGGGAACACTTATTACAAGAGCGCAGGGACAGGAAATTACAAGGAGAACAAGCCCTTTGTAAAAATATTCGTAAAAGGAAGTCCTTAGAAAAAGAGGTGGTAAAAGGATTATACTGAGTGAAAGAAATAAAACAACCGGTGTATAATACTTAGAAAATCTTGTTATAAATTTTTCAGTTTTTGATTTCCTCTCCTCTGCCTCTTCTATTAATCTTAAAATCTTTGAAGTATAAGAATCATTGCAATCCCTGGTTACCTTTATTTCCAGAACTCCTTCAAGGTTTATCATCCCTGAAAGAACCTCGTCTCCCCTTCTTTTTGTCTTTGGAACAAACTCTCCTGTTAATGTCCTTACATCCAGAAAAGATAAACCATTTAAGATTTTACCATCACAGGGCACTATTTCCCCTGGTCTTACTACTATTATATCCCCTTTTTTTATATTTTCTACAGGAACCTTTTTGATAGTATTATTTATTTTTAAATTGGCAGAAGAAGGCTTTTTATGGATAAGGGATTTTATTCTTTGCCTTGATCTGTTTAACAATAAATTTTGAAGAAGATCACCTAATTTAAAAAGTATCATCACGAGGAGAGCTTCGGGAAGCTCGCGAATTAAAATTGCACCAATTGTTGCAAAACTCATAAGGAAATTTTCATCAAAAATTTTGCCCTTAATTACATTTTTGAAAGCAGTAAATAGAACATTATATCCTGTTAGAATATAACCTGTTAAAAAGATTGAATATTCAAGAAACTTAAAAGTATGAAGTCTTTTTTCTAAAATAGTACCTGTAAAAAATAAAATGGAACCAAAGATAATTAAAATAATTTCTCCCCTTAAATTTATGTTCTCTTCTTTAACCTCATATTTACATCTATCACAACTTTTCATACTTTATATTTTTCTAAAAGGATTGAATTCATAACAACTGAAAATGAAGAAAGAGCCATTGCAAGTGCTGACCATTCTGGTCTCATTGGAAGTTTAAAAAGGAAATAAAAGAAGCCTGCTGCAAAGGGAATAAGAATTATATTGTAGATTAAAGCCCAGAAAAGATTGGTCTTTATTTTTGAAAATATTTTATTACTCAAATTTATTGCCCTTATGATATCATATAAATTGTCCCTTGTAAGAATTATATCTGCACTCTCTATTGCAACATCCTGTCCCCTTCCCATTGCAATGCCAATATCTGCTTCTACAAGCGCAGGAGCATCATTTATTCCATCCCCGATAAAACATACGACTTCTTTTTCTTTTATTTTTTTTACTATTTCAAGTTTTTGATGTGGCAAAACCTTACTGAAAAAATTATCAATACCTAATTTTTTTGCAACTTCTTCTGCATTCCTTTCATTATCTCCTGTTATCATAAAGACTTTTTTACCTTTCTTTTTTAATTCCATTACAGTAAGAGCTGCTTCTTCCCTAATTTCATCAGAAATCTCTATTATCCCTTTTATCTTTTTGCCTATTGAAATGATAAGAAAAGTTTTGCCTTCTTCTTCCAGTTTTTTTAATTTTGCTTTAATATCACGAGAAAACTCTACCCCGTTCTCAAGTAAAAAATCCTCTTTACCTATCATTATTTCCTTTTTAAAAACTTTCCCCTTTAAACCTTTTCCAATCACTTCCTCAAATTCCTCAGGGTCTTCTAATTTAATTTTTAAATCCTTTAAATGGTCAATAACAGCCTTAGCAAGAGGATGATTTGAATTTTTTAAAATTGAACCTGAATAAAAGAGTAGTTCTTCATTTTCTATGTCATACAAGATAATCTTATTTAAAGATGGAATACCTTTTGTTAATGTTCCTGTTTTATCAAAAATGAAGGCTGTCACCTTTCCGAGTATTTCAATTGCATCACCATTTTTTATGAGTATTCCATTTTGTGCACCTTTTCCAATACCAAGGGTAATAGCAAGAGGTGTTGCAAGACCAAAAGCACAGGGACAGGCTATAACAAGCACGGATATGAAGGAAATAAAAGCAGTGAGTTTTTCTCCTATTATCAGCCAGTAGATATAACTGAAAAAAGCAAATGTTAAAATAGAGGGGATAAAATATATTAGAATCTTATCCATAACTTTTTGAATTGGCGGTTTTGAATTTATTGCTTCCTGAACAAGTTTTATTATAGAAGAAATATAAGCATCTTTTATTCCCTTGGTGGCTTTTATCTTTAAAACTCCACTTTTATTTATCGTTCCTCCTATAACATCATCCCCTTTTTCTTTAAAAGTGGGTAATGGTTCCCCTCTTATCATACTCTCATCCACAAAACTTTCCCCATCAATTATGATTCCATCAAGGGGAATCTTTTCACCAGGTTTTACTAAAAATATATCGCCAGGAATAACATCTTCTATTTTAAGTTTTTTCTCCTCCCCATCTTTTAAAACTGTAACCTCTTTAACACTCATTTCTATGAGTTTTTGAACTCTCCTGCGAGTTTTTCTCATTGCAATCCTTTCTAAAAATTTACCAAGGAGCAAAAATCCTGCAAGAAAGCTTGTTGCTTCATAAAAAACATAGTTCTCTGGTAAAATCTTCAAGGTACTTAAAAGACTTGAAATATAAGCACTTCCAATCCCTATTGAATACATTACATCCATATTTAATCTTTTTTTAAATATTGATTTAAAGGCATTTTTAAATATGGAAGAAGATATGTAAAAAAGACAAGGTGTAGCAATGAGAAATTGAAACAAAAGATTTTGTTCTGGCTTTAAGAATTTTGTGTAAGAAAGGATTAACAAAATGAAACCCGAAATAAAACCTGTTATAAATTTTTTCTTTAAAGTTTCTATTTCCTTTTCTTCTTCCAGTTTTTCGTTTTTGAATTCAATTGCATCATATCCTGCTTCTTTTATCTTCTCAATTATTTTCTCAAGGGTTATAACTCCGGAATCATATTTTAAAAGGGCTTTCCCTTCAAGAAAATTAACCTGGATCTCCTTCACTCCTTTAAGTTTTTTTAGGGTATTCTCTATTCTCAATGCACAGGAAGTGCATCCCATCCCTTTAATTTTTAATATCTCTTTTTTTTCCATTTATCTTATAAATTTAAAAATCGTCTCAGTTAACTCCTTGATCATCTCCTCGGTTTTTTCATCATATTTTATTGCCTCTGCAACATGTGTTCTTATATGGGATTCCATTATTATAAGAGAAATTTTCTCAAGAGCCCTCCTTACCGCGGTTATCTGATTTATGATGTCAACGCAGTATCTCCTTTCTTCAACCATCCTTTCTATACCCTCTATCTGACCTTTAACCTTCCTTATCCTTGGTAAAATTTCCTCTTTTGTTTTTTCATTCAACTTCATCATATTATCCTTTTAATATGGATAAGACTTAGTGTTTGTGTTTCTCCTTCTCAGAAGGATTTTTCTCCGAGTATCTTTTTAATTCTTTTATCACTTCAGGATTATTGGATTTAAGTTCAATCTGAACTCCATTTTTGATATTTTTAATCTTAACTTCCACATCTTTCATATGCATCATACAGCACTCTTCATGCTCCATGTGTTCCATCTTTTTCTCCATCATCTCGCATTTTCCGATGTTCTCTTGAAGTTTTTTCACAACATCGGGATTGGATGAGGTCAGAGTGAGAATGAGCCCCTTTTCTGTTTCCTTTTTCTCTACTTTTACATTCTTCATCATCTCTTCACTGAGTCCGCAACAGATAGATATGGGTTTATGTTCGGGTTTAACAGCATATTTATCTGGCTCTTTATCAAACTTTGCTTTGCAATCAGCGGAGCAGAAATAGTAAGTCATTCCTTTGTATTCGGACTTGAGTTCTGTCTCAGATTCCAGATTCATCCCACATACCGGATCTTTGAACCCCTTGTGGGCAAAAAGCCCAACAACCATCATAAACACATATACCACAAAATATCTTTTCATAAAAACCTCCCAAAATTTATGTACTTTTATTTTCCTGTATTTTAACCTCTGAATGCCATTTCCAGAGTAAATAGATAGCAGGATATACAAGAAGTTCCATTAAAAAGGATGTAAATATTCCTCCTATTAGAGGCGCTGCTATTCTTTTCATAACATCAGCCCCTGTCTCGTGAGCTTGAGACCACATTATTGGAAGAAGTCCCATGAATGTTGTTCCCACTGTCATCATCTTGGGTCTCACTCTTTTAACAGCACCATGCACGATAGCATCCTTCAGGTCATCTAAATTCTTCATCAATCCTTTTTTCTTTCTTTCGTTATAAGAGAGGTCAAGATAAAGAAGCATTATCACCCCTGTTTCTGCATCAACTCCAAGAAGTGCTATGATTCCTGCCCATACACCGATGCTAATGTTGTATCCAAGAAGGTAAAGAAGC
>CBFGJO010000041.1:0-9063 GCA_965649125.1 Caldifarciminota bacterium
ACCCATCTATCAAATTCTCTTCCTATTTTAAGCCAAGGATTTTTATCTTTAAAAATAAACCTGTATTTTATTTCAGGTAATGGATCCTGAAAAACAATACGAGGATTTATTTTTTCAAAATATCTTTTTTCAAATTCCTTTTTTAATCTCTGGAATTTTTTTAAAAAATTATAGGGGAATCTATTTGGTTTATACCAGAAACCTGTAAAATATCTAAAAAGCATATTCTCTTTTTGCAGGGCATAAGCAAGCCGATGGGAATGCTGCCGACCTGGATGAGAAATTATTACTTTAATCATCTTCAAGTAAAAATTTAATGTATTCCCCTCCGATTTTTTCCCAACTTATATATTCTTTATAAAAATAATCCATCTTTTCTTTTATTTCTTTAATCTTTTCGGGATTTTTAATCAACTCCATAATTTTATCAGCAATCTCAAACTCTGAAGGCTTACATTCTATATAGTATCCATTTAAAATTTTATCGGTTAAGACTCCTTTATTAGAAATAATTGGAACATTTGCAGAAAATGCTGAGGCAATAGAACTGGTATTTAAACTTATTCCTGCTTCATATTTATTTGAATACTTATTAAAAAATATAAAAAAATCAAGTTCCTTCAATTTATTATAAGCCTCTTCTTTTTTAAGATGACCTGTAAACTCTGCATCAACATTTAATTTTCTTGCAAGCTTTTTATAATAAAAAGGTACTTCGCCTATGAATAGATACTTTACATTTATTCCTCTATCTTTCAAAATTTTAGCTGCTTTTAAATGCAGGTGAATCCTTCTTACTCTTTTTGCACCTCCAAAAGAACCAATTAGAATTTCATCTTTCCTTTTTTTATTTTCAAAAACTTTTTTTTCAGGAATTATATTACTTCCTACTGGAATAACCTTTATCTTCTTATCAAAATCTTTATATCCAAGTAGTTTTTTCCAGAATTCTGTATTTATTATTATTTTAGAAGAAAAAAGGGAAATAAAAAATGCAATTATTTTCTGAAAAATTGCGACGAGAATATACTTTGGCTTTGAAGGAAGAGCTAAGATTCTTACCTCATGAAACATTGTACATATTTTATATTTTTTCTTTTTTAAAATTAAATATAAAAAAATAAGCCAGAATGGTATGCCAAAATGTGAATACATATATGGGACATATTGCAGGATAATCCAATTAGGCTTTAAACTATCAATAAAGTTTAAAATTTCATTGAGTCCTTTAAATCCCCATTTTTCAACAACTGGTAAAACTTTAAAATCTTTAATATTTTTATTTACCCTTTCATCATAAGAAGTTAAAACAAAAACATCTACTTTTTTAGAAAGAGTTTTTGATAAAAAATATGTATAGTCTGAAACACCCCCTTTTATATAAGGAAAATCCCTTGAAATTATAAGAAACTTCATAAATTTTTATCTTTATAGACTATAAATTCTTCCATTATTAAAAAATCAAGTCCTGATGTATAAAATGTTCTTATTGCATCAAATGGTGAACAAACTATTGGTTCCCCTTTTAAGTTAAACGAAGTATTCAAAATTAGAGGTATACCTGTTTTTTTATAAAATTCATTTATTATATTCCAGTAAAATGGATTTACCTCTTTATTTACAGACTGCGGTCTTGCTGAGCCATCTATATGTGTTATTGCTGGTACTTTCTCCCTTTTTTCCTTTTTTAGAGGGAAACTTAAAATCATAAATGGTGATAGAAATTTTGCATCAAGATAATCAAAATAGAATTCCTCTAAGATGCTCGGAGCAAATGGTCGCCACCATTCCCTGTATTTAACACAATTATTCACTTTTTCTTTTACCTCTTCTTTTCTTGGGTCTGCAAGGATTGACCTTGCTCCAAGTGCCCTTGGTCCAAACTCCATTCTTTCTTTAAAAAGTCCTATTATTTTCCCATCATAAATGAGTTCTGCTATCACCTTTTCAGGATTTTTAAGTTTTTCATATGGTAATTTATATTTTTTTAAAATATCCTCAATTTCATTTTCAAAAGAAGGCCCAAGATAAAGGTGCTTTAATTCAAATTTTGGCAATTTTTTATCAAACAAAAGATAGGGGTAAAGGGAAGCACCAAGAGAGGCGCCTTCATCTGATGAAGCAGGTTGAACAAATATATTATCAATAAAATCTGAGTTTGCTATTAAACCATTTGCCTTACAGTTTAATCCAACACCTCCTGCAATGCATAAATTCCTGCAACCCGTTTTAAGCACTGCATATTTTGTAAGATTTAACATTGCCTTTTCTGTTTCCCTTTGAACTGCAAAAGCGATATCCTTATATTTCTGTGTTATTTCATCATTTTCACCCCTTTTTTTGCCAAAAATAGTTTCTATATCACTTACATCACAGAGTCCTTCACCAAAAAATTTTTTCCAGTGAACCTTATAAGGGATTTCATCATTTGAAATGAACTCCTTTAAACTTATTCCATCATTTCCATAAGGTGCAAGTCCCATCACCTTCCATTCATCAGAAAGTGCTTTAAAACCAAGATATTCTGTGAACTTTGCGTAAAAAAGACCGAGTGAATTCGGAAAATTTATTATCTCAACAGGTTCAATTTTGCCATCATTTGCATACCATATAGATGTTGCCTCATATGCTCCCCTTCCATCAACAACAATTATGGTTGCCTCATTAAAAGGGGAAAATGAATATGCACTTATTGCATGGGCTAAATGATGTGGACAGAATAAAAATTTTGATTTTCCAAAATACTGCTCATATCTCTTAAATCCACCTTTTATCCATATACGATAAAATCCATCATAAAAAGTATATAAAAGTTTTTTTGGTGAAATTCCTTTTTCAAAGTTTATTCTTAAATCAGTTAATAAATGCCTTAAAGGAGGAGACCATGCAATCACAACATAATCAATATCTTCTGGTTTCAATTTTGCAAAATTTAATGTTTCTTTTATTGAATTTAAAGGGAATGAAGAGTCATGCTTTTTTCTTGTTAATCTTTCTTCTTGAATTGCAAAAATAAGTTTTCCATCTTCAAAGAGGGCACATGCACTATCATGGTCGCATGAATAACTTATACCAAGAATTTTCATGCATCTGGAAAAATTAAGTTTCTTATTTTAAAGTATTTATTTTTCCAATACCAATTTTTAAGAGAAATTAGAAATTGAGGAGAGAAAAGGGTTAAAATTGGCATCCTCAAAATTTTATAAATCCTGTATAAGGTATTCCATTCATTTTTATAAAATTTAAACTTTTCTATCTCTATTTTCAAAAAATCCTTTCTCCTTGCTCTCTTTTTGAAGGTATTCAGTAAAAATTCTTTATCCATAATTTCTATTTCATAAGGTTTTAAAAGGACATTTAAAATATAAGGCTCATAAAATTTTGATTTTTTTGTAATTTTTCTTACACCTTGAAGGGCAATTTTCATTGTATTTATCTGGAGTAGCAATTTATCTTTTTCTTCAAGACAGAAAAGATTTTTACCATGGATTCTATAACAACTGAGTCTTTCATTTAGAGAGGATAAATTCCCAAACCATATTATGCTCAGATTTATGTATAAATCTGCTTCTATTTTTAACTCTTCAGGAACTGGTAATATATTTTTGAGTGCTGATTTCCTTAAAGAAGTTCTGCTTGTTCCATAAGCAGATTTTATAAATGGAACAAGATTTTCTTTCATAAGTGATAAATTATGGAATTCAGGAAAATTCTCATAGTAAATTTTTTTGTTAACTTCATCAAAAATATTTCTTGCATTTAAAACACAAACAACATCCTTATATCTTTCAAATTCTTCAACAACTCTTTCAACTCTCTTTGAAGAGCACCAGTCATCTCCATCAAGTAAAACTAAATACTCCCCTTTTGAGTTTTCAAATCCGAGATTAAATGCGGAAGCCTGCCCCTCATTTTCTTTATAAATGTATCTTATCTTATCTTTATACTTTTTAACCCTTTCAGGGGTATCATCTTTTGAACCATCATCAACAACTATTATCTCAAAATCTTTTTGAGGGAATGTCTGATTTAAACAGCTTTCAATTGCATCTTCTATAAATCGTCCATGATTGTAAGTATCTATTATAATTGAAACCAGGGGCTTTCTCTCTATTATTTCCATAACTAATCAGGAAAAATTATTTTCCTTATTTCAAAGATCCTTTTCTTTTCGTATAAATTTTTTAATTTTAAATAGAATTTTGGAGAAAAAGATAAAACAAATGGCATCCTTAAGATTCTGTAAATTTTATAAAAAATGCTCCAATCAGAAGAAAATTTAAACTTCTCCTTCTCTATTTTAAATAATTCTTTTCTCGTTGCCTTATTTAAAAGTAAATTTAGATAAAATTCTTTCTCCATTATTTCCATATTTAAAGGTAAATTAACATTTTTAAACAGAAACGGATCATATCTTCCCGATTTTTTTGCATTTTCTTTTATATAACAAAATGCCTTCTTCATTGCATTTATATGATAAGAAATCAAATTTATATCCTTTTTGTATCTCACATTTACATTTTCTTTATGAGATCTTATACATGTAAGATTGTGGGGCAAACGCGAGAGATTTCCATACCACATTATGCTTCCATTTAAATATATATCTGCTGCATATTTTAACTCAATAGGAATTGGCATTATCTTTTTAAGTCCATTTTTTTTAAAAGCCATACTACTTGGACTACTTAGAATTTTTCTTATTAAATTAATATTTTTTATTGTAAGTTCTACATTATGAATTTCTATGGGTTTTTCTTTGTGAATCTCTCTTTTTTCTTCATCTATTAATTTCGCACCATTTGAAACATAAATCACATCTTCATATTTTTCAAATTCCTCAACAACTTTTTCAATCTTATGGGGCAGGAAATAATCATCAGCATCTAAAAAAAATATATATTTGCCCTTTGAATTTTCAAATCCGAGATTAAATGCGGAAGCCTGCCCCTCATTTTCTTTATAAATGTATCTTATCTTATCTTTATACTTTTTAACCCTTTCAGGGGTATCATCTTTTGAACCATCGTCAACAACTATTATCTCAAAATCTTTTTGAGGGAATGTCTGATTTAAACAGCTTTCAATTGCATCTTCTATAAATCGTCCATAGTTATAAGTATCAATTATAATTGAAACCTCTTTATTTATTATTTCCATAAATTTTTAATCATATTATAAATTTTATGAGTGAAAAAACATATCCTTGGTGAGATTTTAAATAAAGAAAAATAAATTCTCTGTTTAATTGAAACTGGAATGATAAAAAACTTTTTTAACGACCTTGCACGTGATAAAGCATCCTCAAAAAGTCCGGGATACATTTTATCTATCTTTGAAATCGCTTTTTTGTAAGAACATCCTTTTAACTCTGTAAGAAATAGGGTAAGGAAAATAAAAACTGCATCTTCTTCTATTCCATGTTTCATCAATTTTATTTCATAACTTTTTGGAAGGTAACTGTTATAAAATTTGAGGGTTTCAATTCGTGAAAAATATGCATTGCATCTTTTAGTAATGTTGAGTGTGGATGATAATGAGCCGGGTCGGTTAAGGTAAAATGTAAGAACTTTATCAAGAAAAACTACTCTTTTGCCTTTGGTAAGAATTCTCCATCCAAATTCATACTCTTCAAAGTAGTATAATTTTTCATTATAATAAATTCCACTATTTATAATTAATTTTTTAGAATAAGCACAATTTGCTGTCCAGATGGAAAAGCTTCCTTCAATAAGAAGCTTTTTAAGAACCTCAATACCCGTATAAATCATACCTTCTTTAAGACCATACATAGGAGCTTCATTAAACAGTTCTTTTCCATTCTCATCAACTTTTGAGAACTTCCAGAGGATTATATCCATTTCTCCCATTTTCCCTACAATATTTTTTATCTCATATACTAAATCCGAGCCAACATAATCATCACCATCTAAAAAAACAAGATATTCACCACTTGCCTCATTAATCCCCCTGTTTCTCGCAGAACTTGCCCCTTTATGCTCTTTATTTATAATCTTATAATTTTTAAAACCGCTTCTTGATAAAATTTCTTCCGCAACATTAAAGGTATTATCTTCTGAACCATCATTTACAACAATTATTTCAAAATCCTTATCCGTTTGATTTAATAAACTATCCAGAGTTTTTTTAATATACCTTTCAACATTATAAGCAGGTATTATAAAACTAACCATTTATTTTATAATCTTTCTTTTTTGCAATTACAAGTTTATCCTGCTCTTTAATTTTCAAAAATTTTATGGGAAAATAAAGGATAAATGCAAGTGGTAAAAATAAAAACTTTTTAATTTTTATTATTTTATTTATGCTTCCATTCAGCTCATCACATTTAAAATTTTTAGTGAAACTATTTTCTTTTTTGCAAAACTTCTTGGTTAAATTAAAATGGATTGTCTGCATTAAATGATTGAGAATAGAATTTAAAGAGCAATCTTCATCTTTAATTTTGATAATTTCAAACCCTGTTTTCCCTGCAAGAAACTTTATACTTTTATCATTCCATCTTGTTAAATGGTGTGGTGGATAATCAAATTCCTCCCTTCTTTTAAGTTTTACACTTATTCTCCTATCAGAGGGAATGGAAAATATAAAAAAACCTTGTTTATTTAAAATCTTTTTAAATTTAAAAATAAAATCTAAAGGATTTTCTAAATGTTCAATCAAATGAAAGGCACATATTACATCAAATTTTTCATCAGGAAATTTTTCTATGAATTCTTCAATGGTAAAAGGATAAACCCTTTCAATTCCAAATTTTTCCTTTGCAATTTCTATTGCTTTTTTATTGAAATCAATTCCAACAACTTCAAAACCCATTTTTTTAGCAAGATTTAAAAAATAGCCTTCACCACATCCTATATCCATAATTTTGAGTTTTTTCCCTTTTAAAAATTTTAATGTCTCAAAGAATTCCCACCTTTCCCCATACCACTCATATCTTTCATAATGAGAAGGCGGTGCAGATTTCATAGGTATTGAAAATTCAAGTTCACAATTTTTACATTTAAAAATTTTATACTCTATTGCAAGTTCATGAGAATATGAGGACTCAATGAATTTAAAACTTTTTTTATTTCCGCATAATGGACAGTTCATTTTATCTCTCCTGAACGAAATAGATATTGAAAGATATATATTCTCTCTTTTCTTGCAGTTAAAAATAAAAAAATAACCAGTATAAAGCTCAAAAGAAATTTTAAAAATACATTATTTTCAAAAAAATTATTTAAAATTATCAAAAAAATTATAAAAATACTGAATTGTAAAATATTCTTTACCATATCCCTCTCAACAATTTTTAATCTTTGATTCACAAAAATAGAATAAGAAAATGCATTATAACTCTGGGCAAAGAATAATGAAAGAGGTAATGCATAAACTCCAAAATATTTTAAAAAGGATAAAAGAAAAAGAGAGTATAAGATTATGTATACAATGGCAACCTGAAGAACTTTGAATCCCTTTTTCATACCATAAATAATTTGTACAAAAGGACTTTCAAAAGATAAAATAAAATAATAGGGAATAAGGTAAATAAATAAATGATACATAACTTCAATCTGAGAAACTGAGACTTTTGGATAAAAGATTAAGATAAAAATGTTTTTAAAGATTAATGAAAGCAAAAATACCGGTATAAGAAAGATAAAAAGGTTTGCAAGCAAAGTAGATTTAAAAATCTCTTTTATCTCTTTTATTCTATTTTGGGGTAAATATATTGAAACCTTCAGATATAATACATGAAGAATTGGTGAATTCGTAATTCCCTGTATTATGCTTAAAATTTTATTTGCATAATTGAATAAAGTAATGTATCCAACAGGAAAATAAGAAAGCACATTTGTAAGGATAGGGGTCTTTAACTCCCATATTATTCCCCCTGCTTTAAAGGGGAAACTATTTTTTAAAAGATAGAGAATTTCTTTTTTAATAAAAAGAGGATTTAGGAATTTTAAAGAAAATTTTTTAAAAAAATATATTGATAAAATAAAAGAATTTAGGAAAGATGAGAATACAATTGCATAAATGAGTGCTTTTATTCCATAAATCTTTGAGAAAAGCAAAAGGGCTAAAATGTTAAACAAAGGGGGGATTATACCAGTAAAATATGTTATCTTTATATGCATATTTGCACTCAATGTGCTACTTAAAAAAAGATTTAAATGATGAAAGATGATGTGTATTGATAAAATTTTTAAAAGACCTGATGTGAATAATATTTTTTCATAAGAAAATCCTGTTGCAAAAATTCTAACAAGATGGAAAGAAAAGATGAATATAAAAAGGGTTAAAAAAATAGAAATTAGAAAATTTAAAACAAATATTCCTCCTGCAAATTCATCTGCCTTCTCCTTTTGTTTTACCCTTATCTCATTATACACAGGTATATATAAATCCATTGGAATTATTCCACTAATAATTGCTGGTACAAACTGAACAATTGCAATTGATAAGTAATAAACATCTGTTTGAAGACCTGCACCAAAAACTTTAATTAAAAGGATTTGAAAAAGAAATGAAAGAGAAGTTGAAATGAAATTTAAAAAGGAAAGAGTTGAAATCATATTTTTAAAATATCTTTCAATCTTTCCTTAAATCTATCAAAACTAAATTCCTTTAAAACTTTCTCCCTTAAATAATTTCCATTAAGATATTTTTTATCAATCTCCTTTTTTAAAACTTTTATGATTTTATATTTTATTTCATCAAGATTGTCAGGGTCAATTAAAATACCAACTTCACCATTTAAAAGGGGTTCCTTTGAGGCGTCTTTATTCCCTCCAATAACAGGTTTTCCAAAATAAAGGGCCTCTAAAAATACGATTCCAAAACCTTCTCCTTTTGAAGGCAAAATGAATAGGTCAGAGTTTTTATAATAAAAATTTAATTCTTTTGATGAAACAAAACCTTTAAAAATCACCCTATCTTTTAAATTTAAATCCATTACAATTTTTTCAATTCTTTCCCTATCATGCCCATCACCAATTATTATATAGTAAGCATCGGGGATTTCTTTCAATACATCTGGCATAACTTTAATAA
>CBFGJO010000042.1:0-7232 GCA_965649125.1 Caldifarciminota bacterium
TATTGGTTTGATAACATTGAAAAGATGTTAGATGTGATAATATGATTAGCAAAATATTTTATGGCATTAAGTAATATTACTTATAAATAGGCAAAAATAATAATTATGGCGAAAATTATTGATAATATAAGTTCAGTTAATCCTATTTTCTTTAAAGAAAGAGGCTTTTCAAATTTTCTCAATACAAAAAAATAAGATTTAAAAAAAGTAGGTAATACTGAGATAAAACTTAGTGGCGGAAGAAACCTTTTATATGAAAAATAAAGGGAAAGTAAAAGAAAAAAAGTATGATATAAAAGAGAAACCTTTCCAGCTTTTAACCTTAAAGAGAACTTTTCCGATAATATATTTTTATTCCTCACAAGATATCTAACATGAAAAATACTACCAGTAAAAAATAAAAAGGTAAATATAAATAAAAATACTAAACTTTTATCAATAACTCCCTTTGAAATGTAATAAAAGGAAGGTAAAAGAAGGGAAAGCCCTAATATTCCAAGAATCTCAGAAGGTACTGTTAATTCCTGACGATTAATTGAATAGTAAAAACTGAAAAGTGTGATAAATAAGGCTAATAAACCTATAACAATTAACAGGTAATATCCATAGATAATTAAAAGTGGAAAAAAACTTAAAAGAGTTATTATGAAGTAGATGTAAGAAATTTCTAAAATTTCCTTTCTTCTTTCATCACCTTTTCTTAATTTTAAAAATAAACTTATATTTTCACGCAAAAGAAAGGTAAAAAAACTTGATATAAAAAGTAAAAGGAAAGGGATAATTTTAAATCCATTGGAACATAAAGTCCCTGTTATTATTGATATAAAGAAAATTGACCATGCTCCATGCTTTTTAGGTAAAGTCCTATTTATAATTTTTTTCCATCTCCTCAACAAGTTCATGATACATTTCATGAACACCTTCCCCCATTTTTTCTTTTTCAAATTTTTCAAATTCTTCTAAAAGTTTTACCTTTCCCTTTTCATCAATATGAACATCTGCCATATTAAAGAGTATGTTATCTTCTTTGAAAATATGATTTCTTAAAAGCTCTATATAACCTACTGCATTTTCCTTAAATTTTTGAAAGCTTTTTTCTCTTATTGCTAAATCCATTCCCCTTATAAAGTTTCTTCCCTGAGTATGTTCAAAAAGCATAACACTTATAGGACCCTCCTCCTTAGGAATACCTGATTTTTCCATTTCAGGAAATAACATATCTTCTTCCTTACCATGATGACATTTATCAGCAAAGTTTTTGAAAAAATCAATAATTTTTTCAGCATCAACTTTATTTAATTCATTTTTTTCACAGAATTTTTCAAGCACATTAATCATTCTTTCAATCAACCTGTGTTCATTTTTTAAAATATCCGTTGGTTTCATTTTTTACCTCCTTAAATTTAGGATTCCTAATTATACCTTATAATATTTAAAAATTCAAGAGGTTAAGAAAGTATTTATTCCTTTGAAATTCAATATTTTTTTGAATTAAATTTATACTTTTATAATTTTAATGAATATAAAGAAGAATTTAAAAATTTCCCTTTTTGAAGGGATTGTTTCAGCAATCCATTTTGGTATATCAAGTGGAGTTTATATAACTGCCTTTGCTGTTAAAATAGGAGCTTATGCCCATGATGTTGCTTTTATGAGTTCTCTCTTTAACATTTCTTTTATCTTTTCCTTTATTTCTGTTTTCTTTCTTTTTCTTTTTAAAAGACCGATGACAATTGCAGGATTAACCGGATTCATTTCAAGGGGAATATGGATAATATTTTTCTTTGAGATTTTCTGGAAGGTTAAAATTCTTTTTATCATAATTCTTCTATCAGGAATATTTTTAAATATATCCTCTACTGCCTGGAGCTTCTGGTTCTCAATTATTTTAAAGGCACTTGATTCAGGAAGAGGGGAATATCTGGGAATGAGGCTGGGAGTTATAACTCTTTTCCAATCCTTTTCCTTTTTTATAGTTGGTATAATATTTGAGAGAACAGGTTTTAAAGCACTCTTTGCTACCCTTTTTTTTCTCTCTCTTATTTCTCTTATACTTTATTTCTTTCAGGATGAAATAAAAATTGAGGAAAAATTTAGTTTAAGAAAATATTTAAGTGAAGTTATAAGGGATAGAGAATTTGTTAAATTTATTGCTTATATTTTTATTTTCAATTTTCTTTTAAACATAACAGCCCCTATGTTCGGATACTATGCTGTAAAGTATATGAAACTTACAAATTTAGAGATAGCACTCTGGACTGTATCAATGGGTTTAGGTAGTGCTATCTTTCAGCCTTTCTGGGGAAAGTTTATTGATAAGATTTCACCGAGAACAACTTTAAAGATAAATCTCTTTTTTATTACAATAATTCCTATAATCTGGATTATAAGACCGCCCTGGATGTGGTACTTCATTTATTTGGATGGTTTTTTAAGTACCTTCGGATGGGCTGGAATAAACCTTGCGCATTCTTACATAAATTTAATGTTAATAAAAAATCCACTTTACCAGGTAATTTTTTTAACAATAGGTGGAATAGGAAGTTTTATTGGAAACAATCTCGGTGGAATATTTGTTATGTCCTTTAACAGGGAGGATATAGGTATAAAGGTATCTTTTTTTCTTTCTTCTCTTTTTAGATTTTTCCTTGCACTTTATCTTCCAAAATTTCTTATCGGGAAAATTATGCCTACAAAAAAGTCTATTTTTTATATAATAAAATCTTTACTTTCAAAATTTATTGTGAGATAATCTTATTTGCCTTTTCCTTTATCTTTTTAAATTTTTTATTTTAACAAATTTTTTGTTTTTTTCAAAAATTTTTTGAGGTAAGGTTTTGCCTCTTTTAGAAAGGGATTTATTCTCTCCCAGAGAATTTCTAAGTATTCATGGGCAATAATATTTCTTAAAAATACCCATTCAGAAAATTTTTTCTGTTCTTTTTTATTTAAACCAATTAAAATTGCCATTTCTGTAACAATCTTTTTATAAGTATCAGGTAAAGGTTTTTTTCTATTTGCCAAAATTATTTTTGAAATATCAAGATGATTTTGACCTTTGATAAATTTCATAGTAATCTTTTGAAAACTCTAAAAAATATTCTGCTTCCTCAGTTACTTTTAAAAGCAGGTCTAAATAAATTTCTCTATCTTCAATTTTCAAAGGGACTCCTTCTCTTAAAATTCTGCTTGCTAAAATTGGTGGAGCAACTGAAATTTCAACAAGGTCTACCTCTTTGTTTAAAATTTCAACTAAATCCCCCCATATTTCAGTTTCTTTTTTTAAGTTTCTTTTTTTAACAAAATAGCAATATCAAAGTCAGAACTTTTCCTTGCTAAATTTTTCATTTGAGAACCAAATAAAAAAGCCATCAAGACATCTTTTCTTTTTTTGAAATAATTTTTAAGTTTTTCTATTTCTTTTATTTTTTTCACTTTATAAACTTTAAGGCAGAGGGTAAGAGCAAAGCTGCCAAGATAATTTTTAATAAATCACCGATAAGAAAAGGATAAAATCCTATTGCTAAAACATTTTTTAATCCCACAAAATTTGATAACCATAAAAGTCCGGGAATGTATAAGGAAACATTTCCAATAAGCATTGCTAAAATTGCTGTTTTTAAATTTTTATCCCAGCCTCTTTCGCATAAATAACCAACAATATAGGCAGCAAAAACAAAACCAATAATATAGCCAAAAGTAGGACTTAAAATATAAACTATTCCTCCACCTCTTGAAAACAAAGGGATCCCCAATAAACCAAAAATTAAATAAGTTAATTGGGAAAAAGCTCCCTTACTTGAACCTAAAAGAGCACCGGATAATAAAACTGCGAAAGTTTGCATAGTAACGGGAACAGGTCCTATTTCAATTTTTAGTTTTGCACAAATTCCGGTTAAAATAGCAAAAGAAAAAATTAAAACAATATTTCTTGCTGAAATCAAAGTGCGATTAAATGGAATAGGAAAAACTGCATCAATTAAAGAAAGCCTTTTTATTTTAGATTTCATAATCTTTAAACCTCTAAACTATCTTCCTTTCAAGTTCTGATAAATATTTTATTCTCTTTAACATATTTGGATGGGTTGAGAGAATTTCAAAAAGTTTTTCTTCAAAGGAAATTTTTACTTTTTTATTCCTTAAAGATAATAGTTCGTCCTCTTCAATTTTTCCGCTTAAATCTAAATCTATTTCTCTTAAATCCCTTATTTCTTTTAAAGCCCTTGATGGGTCATTTAAAAAGAATGCCTTTATACCTTCATACTGTTTCAATTCTTCTCTATCTATTCTTGCATTTCCATATACAAGTTTATAAAGGGCAGATGCAAGATGATGAGGACGAGAGCCAAGTTTTACAGAGCCTGTATCTGCAAAATATTCTCTTATTCTTGAGGCATAAAGAACAAGTAAATTGGTAATAAAATACATTATAAAGGCAAGAAGACCAACTAAAAGGAGAGGTAAATTTCCCCTTTCCCTTTCACTTCTTCTTCCATATATCCCCATAAAAAGTAAATTCCTTGCTACAAGATAAAGAAGAAGTGGCAAAACAGAAAGTAAAGTTATAAAGATTACATCTCTATGCTTTAAATGGGAAATTTCATGACCTAAAACTGCTTTAAGTTCATCCCTTGTTAAAAGCCTTAATATTCCTCTTGTAACACATACCCTTCCATCTTTCAAAGTTCTTCCGAAGGCGAAAGCATTTGGAATATTTATTTCAGCAATCCCGATTTTTGGTTTTGGAATTTTTGCTTTCCTTGCAAGTTCCTCAACCATTTCATGAAGCCAGGGTTCCTCATCTTCATCTAAATATCTTACTCTCATGAGAGTTTCAACAATTTTAGGTCCAATCAGGTATTGTAAAAAGATAAAAAATAGGGCAAGGAAAAGATAAAATAAGAAATTATGAATACCAAAGGCATAACCAATTATAGAAACCACTGCATATAAGATTCCAAAAAAAATTATAAGAAGTATCGTCATTTTTAGTTTTAACCCAACCATCTTTCCTCCTTTTAAGTTATATAAAATACAGGAAATTTGAACAAACTTCAATATCGTGGTGAAAATTCTATTGGAGTAATTCACTCATTGGATCCTATTTTTTCAACGATCTCAACGAGTACTTTTCCTGTTGTTTTCGGGTCTAAAAAGAACACCTTTTTGCTTTTAACCCCCCTTCTTATACTCTGTGCTATTTTAAATCCTTTATTTTCAAGTTCTTTTAATTTTTCTTCGGCATTCTCAACTTCAAAAGCAATATGATGGATTCCTCCTCCTCTTTTTTCAATAAATTTTGAAACAATTTCTTCTCCTTCCATGGGAGATATTATCTCAAGCATCAAATTTTCAAGATGAAATATTCCTATTTTTAATTTTCTTTCATCAAAATTTATTATTTCAGGTTCTATGTTTAATAAATCTTTAAAAATTTTTAAAGTTTCTTCAAAAAAAGATGTAGCAATTGATATATGATTTATTTTCATAGACTTGAATATTAAAGTAAAAGGGACTGAAATTTCAAAAAAATCATGCCTTTTGTGAGTATTTACACACCCGAGGTGTGAATTCTCAAAATTTGCCAATTCTTTTAAAGATAATCTCCCTTAAACTCGCAGTTTTTGATGATATATTAAATATATTTTCTTTCCAGCAAATTTCAAAACATAATGGTATCCCTTTTTTCCTTAAATGATTTAAAAATTCTAAGTGTTTATTCTTTCTCCAGAGTTCTTTTATTGATTTTTCCTTTAAATTTCCAAGTTTTATTCCTGGTAAAAAGGAGCAGGGGATTAAATTTCCATCAACATCTATATTAACCTGATGAAAGGATGGGCATTTTCTTCTTCTTGTATAAAACATTCCATCAACTATTTTTAATATTTTTGAAAGAATATTCTTATCAAATTCAAGGAGTTTCTTTGTTTCTTCATAATTCAACTTCACACTTTTCCCCTCTTTAACAATATTCATCGCACCAACTTTTTTCCCCTTCCACTTTGTTTTTTCAAAAGTTTCTTTTTCTATTTCAAGAATTTTTCCAAAGTGGTGTGCATCAACATCTTGTGTATCCTCTTTTATTTTTTCCTTTATTTTTTTAATTTCCCTTATGTTAAATTTAGAAACGCATGTTAACACATGAATTTCTGGTTTTTTACTATTTCCCCTTAAACTTTTGAGTATTTTTATTCCCCTTATTCCTTTTTCATAAGCACCTTTTACTCCCCTTATAAAATCATTAAGCTCGCCATACCCATCTATTGAGAATCTTATTAAATCAACTTCTGAAGATATGAGTTTTTTAGCCATCTCTTCATTCAAATTCATCCCGGTTGTAATTACATGGACCTCTCCATTTTTTTCTTTGATATATTTTATTATTTCAGGTAAATCATTTCTTAAAAGGGGTTCTGTATCAACAAATCTAAACTTCTTTACCCCAAAGGAAATTAAGTCATCCACAATCCTATATATTTCTTCCTTTTTCATACCATAATCTTTTTTGTTTTCGTATATTTTCCAGTATCTACAGGTTTTACATCTCTGCATGCATTTTACATTGAGTGCTATATTAGCCAGAGTAGGAAGATTTTTTTTAAATCTTATAAATTCTTGAATGTATTTTTTCAAAAAATTACCTTTTTTAATTTCGGTCAGCATTAATAAATGAATTATATAAAAGTATAAAAATCAAAGTCAATCTCTACATCAATTTCAGAGTATATGGCATATTAAGGTCTAAAAACTTTGTCCTTCTCCAAAGGAATAAATTGCTTTTGATTTTAAATTTTTGAATGCAATATCAAACCTTAAAATTGGTAAATTATAATTTCTTGTAAATTCACCTCTAAAACCAATTCCAAAACTAGGGTAAATTTTTTCTCTTTCCTTAAATTTAGATAAATCAGTAAATATTACAATTCCTGGCGCAAATACTTTTAAAATTTCTGGTCCGAATAGTCTTATTTCAAATTGATTTAAAATGTATTCATCTGTTCCAAAAAAGTTTGCTTTATAACCTCTCAGTCCATTTGTTCCACCAACATAAATCTTTTCAAAGGGTTTTGAGTATAAAATGTAGTTTCCAATAGTTATTCTTTCAATTAAAGGTAAGAAAATTAAAAATGAAATATTAAAATTTTTGTAATAATAATTTTCATAAAAGGATGAAAAATTCATTATAGTTTTAAAAACTTTTATCCCTGAATTAAAGTTTAATTCAAATCCCT
>CBFGJO010000043.1:0-6250 GCA_965649125.1 Caldifarciminota bacterium
AAAAATTTTTGAAAAATTTGGAAAAAAAGGAAGTGAATATTTTTATAAAAATGGAAAATATCTTTTTGATGAATTTTCAAAAAAGATTAAAAAAAATGATGAACCTGTTGCACTTCTTGGAACCTCAATCTCTTTTTATTATCTGATAAATTATTTAAAAGAAAAAAAAATTAAAATAAAATTGCCTGAAAACTCAAGAATTGTTGATACTGGTGGATTTAAAGGTTTAAAAATTATTTTAAATCAAAACAAATTATATAAAAGTTATAGTGAATTTTTAGGAATAGATAAAAATTTTATTGTAAATGAGTATGGAATGTGCGAATTAATTTCCCATTATTATGATGTAAATTTAAAAAGTTATTTTAATAAAGAAAAAGTTTTAAGATATAAAAGATCTCCTTTTTGGTTAAGATGGAGGATTGTTGACCCTGATGATGTAGAGGATGCTCAGAAAGGAGTTTTAATTCATTATGATCTTGCAAATTTTGATTCCTGTATCGGGGTTATGACAGAGGATAAAGCTAAAAAATTTAAGGATGGATTTATTTTAAAAGGAAGAATAGAGAATTCTTTAAGGGGATGTTCAATTTTAAGTGAATATGGAAAAACTTAATGTAGTTTCAAAAAAACTTAAAAAAATTTCAATTTATGAAATAATAGATTTTATTTCAAATGTCTCAAAAAATTTTATTAAATCAGAAAATTTTAAAAAAGTTTTAAAGGAGATTTCAAAAAATACTGATTATTCTGAAGAAATTGTCAGAATAGGAATTAATAATGCTTTTTTACCATTTCAAAATAAAAAGAATATTAAAAAAATTTTAAAGATTGAAATAAAAGATGAGAGATTCCTTGATGACTGGACTAAAATAGATAAAAATATTTATTTAAAAGCAATTTCTCCTCCATTTATAAACGCAATATTTTCAGGAAATATACCAGGAATAGAAATACAGACAATTTTCCCTGCATTTTTATCAAAAACTTGTGTTTATGCAAAACCTTCATATAAAATGCATTTTTTCTTAAAAGAGTTTAAAGATTATCTTAAAAAAAATTTTAGAAATTTTTCAAATTTTATTGAAATTGAGATATTTAAAAGAGAGGATGAAAAGAAATTGGTAAAGTTTTTGAGAAATGCAGAAATTTTAGTAATTCAGGGTGAAAAAAAGAATATAAATGAGATAAAGAAATTTGTTTCTGAAAAAGTGAAAGTTATTGAATATCCTTCAATGTTTGGTGCCGGTATTTTAAAAATTAAAGATTTTAGAGAGAAAATTTTAAAAAATTTATCACTTGATATTTTTTTGTACAATCATCGTGGTTGTATGAGTCCCTTTATAATATTTCTTGAAGAGGGTATTGATTTTAATGATTTTTGTAAAATAATGGATAGAAATATAAAGAGTTTGAAAGAAAATTTTAAAAGTAAAATGATAGGTTTAGATGAAAGAATAAGAAGAAAGCAGATTGTTGATTCCCTCTTCTTTGAAAAAGATTTGTTAATAAAAGGTTTTGAATTTAAATTTATAAAGAGTAAAAAAATAATTGATTTATTCTTTCCTGGAATCATTCAAGTAATTTATTATAAAAAAGTGAGCGAAGTTTTTGAATTTCTTTTCCCTTTTAAAGATTTTTTGCAGGCTTTTTCTTTATCCTCTTATGACAGAAAAATTGTTGATTTTCTTTCAGAAAGAACATCGTGTGTAAGGATAACAAAATGGGGTAAAATGCAATTCCCTCCGATATTTTTCGCAAATAAAGGCAATTTTGGAATAAAACAATTTATAAAATTCTGTGTTTTAGAGAAATAAATTTCCAATCTGGTAAAAAATTGTTGCGATTATCCATCCCAGAAAAATGGTGTATATTATCGTTAGGAATAAATATTTAAATCCTGCCTCATTTTTTATAGCGACCATTGTTGCTATACATGGAATATAAATCAGTGTGATTAGCATAAAAGAATAAGCAGAGAGCGGAGTAAATATATTTTGTAAAGAACTTATAAGGTTTTCTTCTCCAAGTATTACTCCAAAACTGCTAACAATGAGTTCTTTTGCTAAAATTCCTATCAAGAGAGAAATACTTATTTCCCATTTTCCAAGACCTGCTGGTGAAAAAACTGGCGCAATAAAAGAACCTATTCTTCCAAGAATAGATTCTTTACTTCCATAAGAAACACCAGGTGGCAAAGAGGCAAGAAGCCATACTATTATACTCATTGAAAGTATTATGCTTCCTGCCCTTTGCAGAAAGACTTTGCTTCTTAAAATTGCCATCTTTACACTCCATCTTATTCCAGGCTTTTTATAAGGAGGAAGTTCCATTATAAGAAGTGGTCTTTCTTCCTTCCTTAATATAAATTTACTTAAAATTTTTGCTGCAATTACTGCTAATATAATACCAGTTAAATAAATTGAAAAAACAACAAATGCTTGATATTCTTTAAAAAATGCACTCGCAAATAGAATATAAACAGGGAGTCTTGCAGCACAGGAAATCAACGGTATTATCATTATTGTTATAATTCTATCCCTTTTTGATTCAATTATCCTTGTTCCAAGGATTGCAGGAACATTACATCCAAAACCAAGAATTAAGGGAATAAATGATTTTCCATGTAATCCTATGTAATGCATAAATCTATCCATTATAAATGCAATCCTTGCCATAACTCCTGAATCTTCAACGAGTGAAATTAAAAAGAAAAGTATGAATATGTTTGGTAAAAATACAGTAACAGAACCTACTCCATTTATTATTCCATCGGTTAAAAAAGAAATAAGTAAAGGAGGAAAAATTTTGGAAAATAAGAATTTTAAATTTGAGTTTAAAAATCCTATTATTCTATCAATTAGATCTGAAATTGGATTACCTATACCAAAAATTGCTTCAAAAATGAGTAACATAAAGAGCAAAAATAAAGGTATTCCTATCCATGGATTTGTTATTATCCTGTCAACCTCGTCACTTATCTTGAGTCTTTTCCATACTTTTTTCTCTTCTCTTATACATTCTTTTAATACACCTTTTATAAATCCATATTTTTTTTCAATGATAAGATCCTCTGAAACATTATACCCATGAAAGTTTGCTATTTTATTTATTTTTTGAATTACTTCCTCTTTATCTTTTAAAAATTCAATTATTTCCTCATCCTTTGAAAATATTTTAACAAGACCCCACCTTTTTAGGAAGTTTTCCGGAAAATTTACTTCTTTTTCAATAATTTCAATAAATTTTTCAATTTCTTCACCGTAATCTATCTTTAAATATTCATTTCTTTTATTTTTTACTGCATTATATATTGCTTCCTTTAATTTTTCTGTTCCTATGTTTTTATGACCGATAGTTTTGACAACAGGAATTTTTAATATCCGCGAGAGAAGATTTTCATTAATAAAAACTCCCTTTTCTTCTGCAAGGTCAGTCATATTTAAACAGAGGATAGTATTATGACCCATTTCAAGAATCTCAACAAGAAGGAAAAGATGTCTTTCAATATTAGTTGAATCAACAACCAGTATAATGGCATCGGGTTTTTCCTCTATCAGATATTTTCTTGCAATCCTTTCATCTATTGAAACACTTGAAAGTCCATATGTTCCTGGAAGGTCAACAACCTCAAATTCTTCATCTTTATAAGTGAATCTCCCTTCATATTTTTCAACAGTTACACCTGGCCAGTGTCCCACCTTTTGATGTAATTTAGTCAAATTGTTAAATATTGTTGATTTACCTGAATTCGGGTTTCCTATGATTGCAATTTTTTTCATTCCTCAATTTTCTCTACAACTATTTTGCTTGCCATTCCCCATCCTATTCCTATTCTCATTGTTCCTTTCCCAATTATTACAGGACCGTGAAAATTGTTTATGATTACCTCCACAACATCATCAATAAATATTCCAAGAGCATTCATCTTTCTCTGAAAATTTTTTCCCCCTAAAAAACTTAAAATTTTAACCTTTCCTTTCTTTACTTCTGCAAGCACCATTTTCAATCACTCCCTTAACATATTTTAAAAGTTTATTCAGTGTTTCTCTGCTTATATGATGTTCTATTTTACAGGCATCCATTTCTGCCTTCTTTTCATTAACCCCTAATATTTCCTTAAAAAACCTTTTTAAAATAATATGCCTTGAATAAACTTTTTTTGCCTCCTTTTCTCCCTTTTGTGTTAAAAATATATAACCATAACTTTTATGCACAATTAATTCTCTTTTTGAAAGGGTTTTTAATGCAAAATTAACAGAGGACATTTTCACATTTAAAAAATTTGCAATCTCTGAAACCCTTGCAAATCCCTTATCTTTTTTTAAAATGTAAATTGCTTCAATGTAATCTTCTAATGAAGAACTTAAAACTTTCATTTATCTAACTTTGTTAGTTTAATTTAAGTTTTAAATTATAAAGTTTTTTTAGAAAAATTTCAACTCTTATTTGTGTTAAGAGTTTCTTTGCTTTTAAAATAATAACCTATGAAAAAGGGACTTATTCAAATCTATACAGGCGATGGTAAAGGTAAAACAACTGCTGCTGTCGGGCTTGCTGTAAGGGCATCTTTTTATAATCTTAAAGTTTGTTTTATTTATTTTCATAAAGACCCTGAAAGATGGGGTTATGGAGAAATTGAAAATCTTAAAAAACTTGGAGTTGATGTAATGGGTTTTGCTTCAAAGCATCCCCATTTTGATAAAGATGTTTCTTTTGAAGATATAAGAAGAGAGTGTTTAAAAGGGCTTGAATTTGTTGAAAAAATTTTTAATGAAAATAAATATGATATTGTGATCTTAGATGAAATAAATATTTCTATAAGGGATGGATACTTAAAAGAGGAAGAAGTTTTATCTATTTTAGATAAAAAGCCCGAAGGGATAGAACTTATTCTTACAGGAAGAGGAGCAACAGAAAAAATGATAGAAAAGGCAGATTTAGTGAGTGAGGTCAGGAAAATCAAGCATCCTTATGATAAAGGGATTTTTGCAAGAAAAGGTATTGAATTTTAAAGGAGGTAAAATGCTTGAAGGGAAAACAAGTGTTATAACAGGTGGTGCATCAGGTATAGGGATGGCTACCGCAATTAAATTTCTTGAATATGGTGCAAGGGTTATACTCTTTGATTTAAATGAAGAGGCATTGAAACTTTTTCAAGAGGAAAAAATTAAGGAGAATGGCTGGTATTTTAAAGGTGATATTTCAAATCCTGATGATATAAAAAAATTTGTTGAAGAAATTAAAAAAAGGGGAGAAAAAATAGATGTTCTTGTGAACAGTGCTGGTGTTACAAGGGATACACTTTTAATAAGGATGAAGGAAGAGGATTGGGATTTTGTTTTAAATATAAACTTAAAGGGAATTTTCCTTTTAACAAAAGAAATTGTGAAGATGATGATAAGAGAAAATGGTGGTGTTATAATAAATCTTTCCTCAGTTGTTGGAATTATGGGAAATATAGGCCAATGCAATTATTCTGCTTCAAAGGCAGGTGTTATTGCATTCACAAAATCCCTTGCAAAAGAAGTTGGTTCAAGAAATATAAGGGTTCTCGCGATAGCACCGGGTTTTATTGAAACACCCATGACAGAGAAACTGCCAGAAGAGATTAAAAAAAGATATCTTGAAAATATCCCTTTAAAAAGGTTTGGTAAGCCAGAAGAAGTTGCAGAACTCATTTCATTTCTTGCTTCAGAAAAGGCTTCTTACATAACAGGTTGTGTAATCCAAATTGATGGTGGGATGCTTTGAAATTTTTCTTACTCATTATTTTAAATTTTCTTTTTCCTGAGGAAAAATTTCTTTCTGAAGCAGCAAAAAATTTAAATCTTCATTTAAATGAAATATCAGTTGATAAAGAAGGATTTGAGATTTATGGTTATGGAAAATACAGGTTAAGGATTTTTGATAATTTAATATTTTCACCATGCAAATTACCTTCTTATATAAAAAGTATTTCAAATGGAATATTAATCAATTCGGATTCTTTATGGGCTCTAACCTATTTTTCCTTTTCAAGAATTGATGAAGGGGTAAGAAGGGGGCTTATTCAAAGACCACATAAAAGTTTGATTGATTCTTTAAAGGAGATTGAATTAAATGAATACCTTGCAAATCTTCTCAAATCTATCGGGGTAAAAGAAGAAATTAAAATTTATGATGAAAATTTAATTAAAGGAATGATTTTTATTTTAAAGGGAATTAAAATTTATTTAAATGAGATAAAAGAATTTACAAAGAATTTAGA
>CBFGJO010000044.1:0-5885 GCA_965649125.1 Caldifarciminota bacterium
GGAAGCAGCAGCATTTTCACTTCAAGCGAGAATTAAAAAATTCACATTTATTGATTTTTCCTTCCTTTTAACTTATGAGCTGCCGTTTAAAACAAGCAGGGAATATCTTGATGGGAAAGAAGTTTATGAAGGGGAAATTATCATAAGTAAGGATTTTGGTGTTCACTCAAATGCATGTTTGAATTTAAGTTTTGCAAAAGATGGTGATGAATTTGTAAAGGAATGGTCTTTGGGAATTAAAAATCCTTTATCTTCTGACCAGCACGGGATTTCAGGCGGGATTGAAATCCTTGGAGATTATGAAGGTTCATTATTTGTGCTTCCAGGTGTTTATTTCCCGATTGAAAATTCTATAATAAAAGTAGGGCTTGGTTTTGGAAATAAAAAAACAACAAATTTAAGAGCAAACATAACTTTAATGTACCCCTTTTAAGGAGGAAAAATGAAAAAATTATTTTTTATTTTATTTTTTATGAATTTTCTCTATTCCCATGATTTCTGGATTGAGCTTTCAAACCCTTTTCCAAAGGTGAATGAAGAAATAAAAATATTTATAAAAGGTGGACATAAAATTTCAGAATCTGAACTTACTCCAAATGAAAAACTTTTAAAGGAGTTTAAAATTATATCTCCGGATGGTAAAGAAATAAAGCTTGATTATAAAAAGGAGAAAAATTTTATATTTTCAAATTTCAAAGCGGATTTAAAAGGAACATATCTTGTATATTTTATTTTTTCAAGAGCTGATGGAGAGATATTTTATATAGGGAAAAATTATTTTTATGTTGAAGAAGTAAGTGATGTTAAGAATTTAAATTATGATTTTGAAATAATTCTCAAGGATTTTTATTTTAAGGAAAAAGAAATAGAACTTCAAAAAGGTAATTATGAATTTATGAATGAAAAAGGAAGTGGATTTTTCAAAACTTCTTATAAAGTCAAAAAGGGGTTAAATCTTTTAATTAAAAGGGAGAAGGGTAAGGTATGTACATTAACATTTTATATACATTGATTTTGATTTCTCATGGTGTTGATTTTGAGTTTTTTAAAGGAGCAAAGGGAATAAGATTCTTTTATGAAGATGGAACACCTATATCTTTTGGAGAATATAAAATTTATTCACCTGATAAAAAAGTTTTTTCAGAAGGTTATCTTGATAAAAAGGGTAGAGTGCTTTTTATGCCGGATAAAACTGGAAAATGGAAAATAGAGGTAAGAGATGGTTTAGGACATGGAATTGAAAAGGAAATTGAAATAAAAGATTTAGAGAAAGAAGAATTTATAAGAGAATCAAAAATTCCTTTGTATTTTAAAATCCTTTTAGTAATCTCAATAATATTTGGTTTCACAGGAATATTTTTCTATATATTTGCAAACAGAAAATTAAAAAATGCACATACCTGACGGATTTTTAGATGTAAAGACAGTTTTTATAACAAACACTTTCTCATTTTTGGCCCTTTTTTATTCAATTAAGAAAATAATTAAAAAAATAAATCCTGAAAGGGTACCGCTTCTTGGTCTTTCTGCCTCTTTTGTTTTTTTAATAAGCAGTATAAGTTTTCCAGTTCCCTATGGAACATCAGTTCATCTTTCAGGTGCATTTTTTGTCTCACTTATATTAGGACCTCTTTCAGCATTTTTTATTGTATTTTTAAGCCTATTTCTTCAAGCATTAATTCTATCCCATGGTGGAATTTTAACAATTGGTGCAAATTCCTTTAACATTGCTTTTATTTCCTCTATTTTTGGATTTTATATTTATAAATTCTTTTTAAAAATCTTTCCAAAATTCAAAAATCTTTTTATTTTTCTTGTCTCCATATTAGTAATATCCTTGAGTAGTCTTTTTGTGACTGTTGAACTTTCAATATCAGGTAAAATATCCCTTTATAAAAGTTTTTTCCCCATGATTTTTACTCATTTCATAGCGGGTATAATTGAGGGTATATTTACAGTTTTCATGATAAATTTTTTAAAAGGGGTAAAACCTGAAATTTTAGAAGTTGAAAAAATATGAAACATCACTTTATTGATAGATTTTCTTATAAAGATGGAATTTTACAAAGAATTAAAGTCTCCAAAAAATTTATTATTTTAATTTTTCTTCTTTTTTTAATTTTAATTTTGCCTCAAAATTTCATTTTTTATTTTCCCTTTTTCTTTTTAATCTTAATTTTTCTTTTAATATCAAAAATACCCTTGATTTATTTTTTTAAAAGAATTATTTTAATTTTACCATTTTTAACAGTTATCTTTATGCTTTCTATTTTAAGTAATAAAAGTCATATTATCTTTTTATACTCCCTTTTGAAATCACTTATTTCAATATCTCTTATAATTATTTTTCTTTTTACAACAAAGATGGAGGAATTCTTTAAAATTTTTGAAAAAATCCCTTATGGCAATCTTTTTTCACTTCTTTTTTCATTTTTATATAGATATTTTTTTCTTCTCCAGGATGAAATGGAAAGAATGAAAAGAGCAATGATTTCAAAAGGCAAAACGCCGGATTTCAGAACCTATTCTATTTTATCAGGAAACATATTTATAAGAACTTATGAAAGAAGTGAAAGGGTGTTAAAGGCGATGATTTCAAAGGGATGGAAAATAGAAAGGTTAAAATAGAGGTAATAGATTTAAAATTTTCTTATGAGGATAAAAGGGAAATTTTAAAAGGGATAAATTTAAAAGTTTATGAGAATGAAACTTTAAGTATTATGGGTGAAAATGGTTCTGGCAAGACAACTCTTCTTTTATGTATTGGCGGTCTTTTAAAATATGAAGGAAAAGTTTTAATTGATGGTAAAGAGTTTAGTGAAGATTTTAGAAAGAAAATAGGTTTTTTATTTGAAAATCCAGATGATTCATTATTTATGCCCAGGGTATATGATGATGTTGCCTTTGCTCCTAAAAATTTTGGATTTAATAATAATTTAGATGAAATTGTAAAGGAGGCTCTCAAAAAAGCAGGAGTTCCTGGATTTGAGGAAAGAATACCCCATCATCTTTCCTTTGGAGAAAAAAAGAAGGTATCCCTTGCAACAATTCTTTCCTATAATCCAGAGATCTTTCTTTTAGATGAGCCTACCTTAGGTCTTTCCCCTCTTGCAAAAAAAGAATTTATAAAACTCGTAAAAAATTTAAAGGGAACAAAAATAATTGCAACCCATGATATAAGTCTTGCACAGGAAATTTCTGATAGAATAGTATTCCTAAATGAAGGTAAGATAAAAAAAGCTAAAATGGGTAAAAAGTAATCTCTCTTAAATAACCAAATATACTGTATCCTTATAGGTTTATCCTTATTACTTTAATCTTTATTTAATTATTTCTTACTTTAAAATTACAGTCTTCTTAATTTCCCTTATATTTTTATCAGTTTTAAAGTATGCAAAATAAACTCCAGGTTTTAAGTTAGTTATGGAATGGGTGTATGAACCTCTTTTAAGCATCCTTGAATAGCCATAATTCATTCTCCCTGAGACATCAAAAACCTTAATTTCAACCTTCTGTGGTTCATTAAGAGTAAAATAAATTTTTATATCCCTTCCAATTTTTTTAATATCAAAGAAAAATTTTAAAGGTTTTTGAGTTTCTCTTATATTAACAGGACCATAAATAAGGTATTCCACACAATTCTCAAGTAAATCCCTTGCCACATTTTTATCAGTGATAGAAAGTATATTTATTGACATAAATATAACATTGGGCTCACCCTGATTTGTATCATGAACAATAATTCCCCCGTCAGCCTGATAACTTGTCCAGTTATAAACATAATAGGCATCAGGTTCTAATTTAAGGGCATCAGCAACACCCCACTGACCTGTAAAATCACCAACAATCTGAGAAGGTAAAGTATTGGGGGAATTTGCAATTGGATGATTCTGTAAGTAAAGATTCAAGTTCCCTGGATAATCTGAATCCCAGGCATTTATGTGTAAAACCTGGGTTCCAAAATCAGGACTCCAAACCTGGGCATCAAAACCTATTTCCCCTCCCTCCACAAGGAGTTTACCTCCATTTAAAACAAAATTTTTAAGAGCATTTCTCATTTTTGGTCCATAAACACTATCCTGTGCTACGGTTTTTACATCAAGACCTGAAGATAAAATCAAAACATCATAATTATTCCAGGTTAAAGTATCTGTTTCCCATATATTCTGTTTTGTCACATTATATCCAAGAGAACTTAACCAGGATGTAATTGAATCAGCACTTTCACCGGCTTTTTTATAATCAATAAAATTTATGTTTTCATCATTTTTTCCCATTTTTCCACCCCATTTCCTATCTCCTGAATCATCATTTAAAACAAGTAAAATCCCTCTTGTTTCTACAATATAAAATTTATGAAAACCTGAAACCGGATTTTTTGCTGTATCAGGTGTCAAAGAGGCATCAACAGCAACTATTCTATATTTAATTGTATCATTTAAATTAACAGAAGGTAAAGGGAAATTTGCCTCATATATGTTATTACCCAAATTAGTTAATCCAAAAGGCACTTGAGGATTTCCATTATAAAGCCATTCTACATAGGCAGTATCAATACCTAAATTATCAAGTATTGTTGCCTTAACCTTTGCAGGCCACCTTGAAATTGGATACTCTGTTCTGATAGGAGTATGAGTTATTACAGGCTTTATAGTATCCTGTCCTACATGGAAAGTATGGTAATTCATCGGTGCTCCCTGTGGATGGGTATTGAAGTTTCCATTTTGATCCCTCGCATAAATGTAATAATTAATATCAGCTTCCTGTCCTGGACCAGGAATAAATGCTCTATACTCATCAGGATTTCCCGTTGGCTGCATAATAAGTTTAACCGTATCCTGAGGTAAAAGGCTTGTCCAGTAATAGGTAAATACAGAATCAATCGGGGCAACTGAAGGTGTGACTATTGCTAAAACTTCATAGGGACCAGAGAGATTTTCATTATCACGCAAGGGAGTATGGGAAATTTGAGGAAGGTACTGGGATGCATTAATAAAACCTCTTGCATCAAAAATTGGTATTATAATAGACCAGTGTTTTTTATTATTTAAATCATTATCAGCCTGTAAAATAGCCTGAGCTGCCTCTGGCATTGTCGCAGATGCTGTTAAATAAAAGTGATGCTGAATAACAAGTTTATCAAGTATCTTCCTTGCACTATCCATTGAATTATACATATTAGAAAGTGCCCACATAACATCAAAGAGAGCAGAAGACCACAATTGACCGGCATCGTGTATTTCCCTGTTAGGTGGAGCATCTTCTGGATAATGATAGTTGTCCACATTTACAGATCTTCCTGGCCAGAAGGGATTATGTCCATCCCAGTTAAAAACCCAAGCCCACTTGAAGGTGTCTATAACTATGGAATAACTTGCAGCTAAATAATCACCAAAACCTTCACCCATTGCTCCTGCTTCATCTGAGCTTCCCCAGCCAGGAACCTGAGCATCCTGAATCGCATGTCCATACTCATGAAGTATAACATCAATGTCCTCAGCATCATCAACACCTCCTTCACCATAAGCAATTTTATCTGTTGAAGGAACATAATAGGAGTTATCCTGACCATTTACACCATGAGGGTCAAGGTCCTGAGGTTCATTATTTACATTGTTAAATCCAAGAGATTGAATATACCTCTGAATATTATCAATTGCAAAATAAACCATCGCATCCTCAAAACCTGACTGGGACCTTGTATAATAAAACAAACCATCAGTTGTTTTCACCACCGGAACTGTAGGTTGATCCCAGTCAATTAAATAGGCATAAGGTCCTTTTAAGAGTTTATAACCAGATGAATCAGTTAAACCAAGAAGAGAAACCAAAAACCTCTGACCGTTAAGGGAATCATTATCAGCATCATTGTTATCACTCCAGTA
>CBFGJO010000045.1:0-5472 GCA_965649125.1 Caldifarciminota bacterium
GTCATTGATTAATTTGAACAACCAGCTGGCGTGTTCTTTTTCGTTCTCGGCTGTAATCAGAAAAATTTCAGCAATCTGCTCAAACCCTTCTTTTTTAGCAACTTTGGCATAGAAGGTATAACGGTTTCTTGCCTGACTTTCTCCAATAAATGCCTTGGTTAGGTTTTTGATTGTTTCTTTCATAGTTTTTACCTCCAATTATTTAAGTTATAGATTCGACATTTTTAAATTTTACCATTTTGACGCCCGAAGTCAACGATTTCATATAACGGCTGGCGGGTATCTGAAGTTTTTGCTGAAGGCAAAAATTTGGGCGGAGCGAACGAATGTGAGCGTAGCCAGATACCCGCTTGTTATACACCCCGAAGGGTTCGAGCGAAGCGAGAAAGTTCCCGAGCACGCCATCATTTCATCTCCTTTTGATATTCAAAGTAAGAATAAACAATTGTATAAGCAGCAACCAAAATCACTGGAACAAGAATAAAGAATACTGCATAGCTCTGGAAGAATACTCCAACAACAGCAACTACACCTGCAATCTTAAACAACTTTCCACCAATTTTATGGGTTTTTTCCCATACTCTTTCGCTACTTAAAGTCCAGGGAGTTCTAATTCCAATAAACCAGTTTCTTTTTGCATTTTCACAAAGGATGCCAATATAGAAAAATAGAAGTCCAAGTCCGATAGGGAATATTATATTGGGGCTAATTTTAATTCCAACATTCCACAGGATTACTTGAAAGTAAATGGCAAGCATGAATATTAAAAACAAGATGATAAATCCGTCATAATATTTTCTAAATTTTTCAATATTTGCTTTCAGTGGGTCTATTCTGGGAATAGCAATGAAAAGTAAGCTAAGTCCAATAAGTATGAATGGCATAAAAAACAATCCCCAGAATTTTGACATGTAACCATCTACTTCCCCTTGAGCATTCCAATGTGATGCCATTTTCTCTGGCATTTGAGGATAAAAATAGATACCACTGATAAAAGAAAGTAGGATTAGCACCATGATGAGTATTTCACTTTTTCTCATGTTCATAATTTAAACCCCCTATTTAATAACATTTCGTTTCTAAAGGCGTGCGAGGGAATTGCGTATAACTTGTTCATATCCGAAACAAGTTCGGATATCCTTCCAAATCTAACCGAACCTCTGTCACACAAAATCTCTCTCATGTTTTTACCCCCTTTTGTTGGTTTAAATTCAATCTATCCAATGGACTTGTGAATCTTCCTAAATCTTTTGTGCTAACATGAGTGTAAATTTCGGTGGTCTTGCTACTTTTATGTCCAAGTATCTCTTGAATATACCTTAAATCAACACCGCTTTCTAAAAGATGGGTGGCAAAACTATGTCTTAGACTATGAACTGTCACGGGCTTTAATATTTTAGCTATTTCACATACATTTGAAAATATCTTCTCAACCGTTCGTGTTGTTATATGTCTTTCTTTATCCTGACCAGAAAATAGCCACTTCTTTGGTCTATACTCTTGCCAGTACTCTCTTAATACTCCTAATGCCGTCTGTGAAAGTATTGTGTATCTGTCCTTTCTTCCTTTTGATCCTTTTAAATGAATGATCATCCGATTGCTATCTATATCCTCAAGTTTCAATTTTACCACTTCTCCTACTCTTAATCCCGCAGAATAAACAAGCATCAGGATTGCCTTATGTTTTATATTACTTGCTGAGGATAAAATTTTTGCAACTTCCTCCTGACTTAAGATAACTGGCAGTTTTTTATCTTTTCTTGGCCTTTTAACTTCATAGACAAATTTCTTCTTGAGCATTGAACCATAATAAAACTTCAGGGCGTTGATTGCCTGATTCAAAGTAGATGTTGCTGCAGCCTTTTTTTCAACAAGATGAAGGAGATAATTCTTTATGTCCCTATCATCAATTTCCGACGGGTGCTTCTTTGTAAAATTTTGGAGGTCCTTGTTGTAATAGAGGTAGCATTTGACAGTTTTATGGCTGTATTTTCTTAAAAGGAGTTCTCGGCGGAGAGTTTCAAATCCCCCTGTATCCCCCTTTACGAAAGGGGGGATTTTAACTTGAGATTGCTTCTCTGCTTTCGCGGGGACGACTTTGTCCCTCGCAATGACATTTTGCAAGGCTGGCTCTAAGTTGATTTCTTGTCCTTCGAAAACCTTCAAAATCTTTTCTAAAGTTCCATTGGTATTTGGAAAACTCCAGTATTTTCCCTCAGGATACCACTTTCGCCCACTTATGGCTTTAATTTTTCCTATAAAGGTAGGATTATAGGGAAAAACAACTTTTATTACCCCTCCATCTGCTACAAAAATTTTTATTAAATTATTCATAATTTAAATTATAATTATAACATATTTTTTTCATTTTGTCAATAATTTATTGAATTTTGTCATTTTGCGGATAAAAGAAGTTGCTGAAGACAATTTGGGGAAATCTCTGATTTCCCTTTTATCCGCCGCTGTGCAAAGTCGTCTATTTTTCATTTCCAAGTTTTCTCAATAGTTCTTTAATTTTATTGATTTCTTTATCCCCAACCTTCCCAGAGGCGATATATCTTATTATTCCCTTTTTGTCTATTATTACTACATTGCTTTCTTCATCTTTCATCTTGTAATCAGAAAACATTTTGCCAGACCAGTCTCCATATATTGTTATTCCTTCTCTCTTTGAATTCTCTCTGAGTTTACTTTTCCATATTTTTGTAATAATGGGCAATTTCACTATCAATTCCTTTATAGTATCTGGTTGTTCATCGTAAAATTTGTTCAATTCATACTTCAACCTTCGGTTCTTTTCAACAACATCCTTTGTCTCATAAAATATAACAATCACCTTTCCTTTTATCATATCAAGAGTTAATACTCTACCATCGCCCGATCTAACCTGAAAAGAAGGAGCGCTCGTCCCTAAACCATCTGCAAAAGAAACTGTCAATAAAAATGCAATAGGGAATATACAAACCACAATAAGAAACCAATTTCTTTTGCTCATTTTATATCTCCTCTTGTTTTAGAATTCAAAAGCAAAACCAAGACTTAAGGAGTGGGCTATCTCTGTGCGATTGCTAAATATTACATCGTTTCTATAGGTTACAAACGGTTTAAATGGTATATGGTTATCCGGCTCCCAACCTAAATTCGTTGTTAGTCCGGCTACATTAACTGAATTATCACCATAACCAAAATAACCAATAGTCCCAATTGACATATTAAACCAACCTAACAGTCTTTGTTCTAATACTATCCCAGCTGATATAAACTTTTTACCCTTGCTATCAAAAGCGGTAATCTCTATTCCATATTTTTTAATGTCGCCAATGGGAAGTAAGATACGCCCACCATAGTGGAAAACACCTTTGCCTCCAATAAAACCATATCCAGAATGATGCCTAAAAACTATTGGAGCTTTTGGCTGCGGGTATTCCAACAATTTGCCATCGTTTAAGTTTTCTAAATTAAAACCATGTGTTCCTTGGTATAATTCATTCTTAAGGTCAAAAACTTTTGACCTTAAGTTTTTATATATTACATATATTCGTTGATTGTTAAGGTTATATACACTTGACCATATTGTAGTTTTCTGAGATACTCTTTTTAGTAATTCCTGGCATTCTTCTATTGAGTTATCTTGCTTTTTTAAATTGTTTTTTACAGTATTATATCGCTCCAAAGAGATTTCACTGTAGGAACCTATTTTTGGATTCGAAATATAATGATTTGTCATAATTTGACTGTTGTCACCTCTAATGATTTTCACTTCATTTTCAATGTATTCTACAATTGCCGAATTTCCGTTTTTATCTACTATCTTGTAATGAACAACAGGATTGCCTAAAAAAGTTCCAAAAATCACTGTGTACTTAGAAAATATTTTCGATGCATCATCAACTGTTTGTGCTTTTTCTAAAACGATTTTAACCATTTCCAGACTTTTCCTCATAGGCTTAAAAAGCGAAAAAGGTGTAGAGGTATTAGGTACAGCGGCGATGCCAATAAATAATCCCTTGTCGTTAATCCCTTCGTACGGCATATCGATACCAAGCTGTTCAAAAATGGCTATACCGTTATTTCCTTCGCTGGCTGGAATAAACCAAACTCTGCCTCCCTCTGTTTCCCAATCAAAGTTCCTACCAATTAGAACCTCTCCACTTTCGTTTGTTGTATGAAAAATCGTACAGGCAAATACTTGTTGAACCATTGAAGAGATAATCAAAGCAAATATAGTCATCGTAATAAGCAAGGTTTTTCTATTCATATTTATCACCTCCTTTTCTTTTTAAAAGCCAATGTAAATTGGAATAAGTTCGCCATAATTCTTTAGAAATACCGTAGTCGCTCGATATAGATTTTAAAATTCTTTTAGAAATTTTGCCTTGCTCAACCAACTCTTTCCCTGCCTGCACCAGAGATGTTAAAATTTCATTTAAGTAATTCCTATATGGAGGTGCAGTGAAGAATTCAGCACCTGGCCGCAATATAGTAGCGATAAGAGGTCTATGGGAATTTATTGCTGTTCTCTTAAAAATTTCAACTAAAGGTTTGAAATGCTCAATTTCTGGGAAACCACATACAGAAAAAATAGCCATATACCTCTCTTTTAGATTCCATAATGGATGTCTTGTAAGATTATGATAAGCCACAAAAACATGGTTTTTCCTTCCTAAATATTCATAGACAATTTCGCCTAACGGTTTGCGGATAAAAGAAGTTGCCGAAGACAATTTTTGGGTGAAGATGCAAAGCACCGTAGCCTTTTTTCTGCTGTTAGGCGAAGTTGCTTCTGAATTCTCATATCCATCTTGGCACTTTCTTTTTATACTCCAAATACCTACCTCCAAATCTCCTTTCAAGATCGGGTTCCTCATATTTAATTACAAATAAAAAACCCACTGGAATACATACAAAAATGGTAAAGAGCAAAAGTATAAAAGAATGTAAAATTAATGCCTCTCCGATAAGCATAAACCACGCGCCTAACATCATCGGGTTCCTTGTGTGTTTATACGGACCTTTCACTACAAATTCCTGTGGTGGTGACAAAGGGACAGGAGTACCTTTACCAATAGTTAAAAACAGAATTACACACCACAGAGCAACTATTCCACCAATTACCAGTAAAATACTGCCTAATTGAATATCTATGGGGGTCATAGAACTTGGAAGCCTAATTTGTTCCTCTAATTTTACACAAGCAAAAGGAATGAGTATAAAAACAGTGATTACAAAGACAAACATCGCGAAAATTCCAATTTTTAAAGAATAAGTTTTCATTTTCACCACTCATTATTATTTTAAGCAATTGCGCCTAACGGTTGGCGGATAAAAGAAGTTGCCTGTCTGCGTGCAACGCACAGGCAGGCCGAAGGAAATTTGGGTGAGACTCTGCAAGAGCCGAACCGTTTATCCGCTGTTAGGCGACATTGGGGCCTCATAATGATATCTCTGAAGGCTCACAAACTACAATACCTT
>CBFGJO010000046.1:0-5152 GCA_965649125.1 Caldifarciminota bacterium
ACTTACATAAAAATAGGCAACAAGGCAATCAAATCCTCTACAGTCCTTTATTAATTGCATAAATCTATCCTTTAGTGTTTTTCCTGGTTCGTTTGCTATAAATGTTAAATCTAAGGGAAAACCCCCTTTTTCAGAAAAATTTTTAATTTTTGTCTCCATCTATTATTACAAAATTTCGCTATATTATCCAGAAAAAATATAATAATTGTCAAACAGATTTTAACACTATTTTTGATTTTATCATAAATTTATTTTATAATTAAATTTTCAAATGAAAGATAAGATTAAATGGGTATTCCTTGGAACAGGTGGAGGAAGATTTGTTGTGTTTAAAGGGATTAGAAAGGCAGCAGGTTATTTGATTGAAAGAAATGGCAAATATATTTATATTGATCCAGGACCTTGTGCCCTTTATGAAATTTTGAGGAAGAAGATAAACATCTCAAAGATAGAAAGCATATTTATAACACATAAAGACCTTGACCATTCTGCATCTTTAAATGTCATTGTTGAAGCAATAACAGAGGGCGGATTTAAAAAAAGGGGAAAAATATTTTTGCCAGAAGACGCACTTTCTCCTGAACCAATCCTTTTCCCCTATTTAAGAAAAAGTGTAGAGGAGATACATATTTTAAAACCTAAAGAAATTATTAAAATAAATGGAATTGAATTCCATATATCACCACTTCACATTCACAGGGATGTGATATGTTTTGGTTTTAAACTCCCACAATATTCTTTATCATTTATAACTGATACTGCTTTTGATGAAAAGCTTTTTGAATTTTATAAGGGTTCTGAAAACTTTATAATCCATATGGTTCTCTATGAACCAAAAGAAGGGGTTGACCATTTAAGTTTTTTAGAAATGGAAAAGGTTATAAATTTTTTAAATCCTAAAAATTTGATAATTACCCATTTTGGAATGAAAGTTGTGAAGGCTAATCCAAAGGAAATTGCACTTTCTCTTTCAAAAAATGCAGGAATTAATTGTATTGCAAGTTATGATGGAATGGAATATGAATTTGAAAGCATCTAAAATAATTCAAAAGAAATCCTTTTACCATCAATTAAAATGTATGGCAAAGCCCTTTTTATATTTTTTATAAATTTTGAAACATTATTTAAATTTATCTCATTTTTAAATTTTATTATTCTCTTTGCACTTTTAGGACCTATACCCGGAACTTTTAATAAGGTTTCATAATCTGCCTTTTTAATACAAATCGGGAAAAGATGTTTATTTTTTTCAGCAAAAATTATTTTTGGATCTTTCTCAGATGGTAAATTGCCATTTTTATCAAAAATTAAATCGGTTAATTTAAAGCCATAATCCCTTAACAAAAATCCTGCTTCATAAATCCTTTTTTCCCTTAAAAGGGAAACCTCTTTTAAATTTTCAAAGGGTGTGCCCTCTATAGGGAGAAAACGAGAAAAATAAACCATTGAAAGTTTTAATTTTTTGTAAAGAAATTCTGTAAATTCAAGATAATCAATATCCTTTTCATTTAAAGGGGAAAAGACGAATTGAGTGCAAATACCATAGGGAAGTATTTTACCATATTTTTCTTTTAATTCAAGATATGCCTTTTTTATTTTTAATACTGTGTTAAAAAGTTTTTTAAAATTCTTATCCTTTGAAATTCTATTTAGATGCTCTTCTTTTGGTGCCTCAAAATTACAAGAAACCCTGTCTGCATAAAAAACTCCTTCTTTTATTGCTTCATAATCAGCACCAGGCATAATTTTTAAATGAATATAACCTTTATAATCGTATTTTTTCCTTAAAATAATTGCACACTTATTTATAAGATATTGGGTTTCGTCTGGATTCTTTAAAATAGCAGAAGATAAAAAAAGACCATTTGCAAAACCCTTTTTATATTTCTCAAAAAAATCCTTTGCAAGTTTATGAGGAGAAATAAGCTCTCTTTTAAAATCTCTCCCTTTTCTAAAAGCACAGTAAAAGCAATTATTCTCACAAAAGGAACTTATGAATTCCTTTAATAAAACACCTTTTTTTAATCTTTCACTCCTTTCCAGATGTCCATAATTCATAAATTATATTATAATTGAAATAAATAATTTTTCAAAATTATAATTAATTTCAATGAATGAAATAAAGATACCTGAAAAGGTTATTTTAAAAGAGCCTGCTTTTTTTGAGATGATAATAGGAAGTGCTGAAGTATTTCATCAAGAATGTTTTGGACTTTTACTCGGATATAAAGCAGAAGGAGTTATAATAGTTGAAGATGCACAGGTTGTCCAATCAGCAAGAAGAACACCTTATCATGTTGAGCCTGTTGCGAAAAGAATTAAAAGGATAGAAAAACTTATAAAATCAATGGGTATGGAATATAAAATATTAGGTGATTTTCATTCACATACACAGATTGGGGCTGACCCTGCAAGACCTGTCCCATCAGGTGAAGATATAACCGATATGATACCTGGCAACCTTTACATCATAGTTGCAATAAATTATTTAAAAGAAAAGGATATAACCTGGTTTTATTCTAAAGAAGAAAGGATTTTAAGAGGTAGCCTTGAAAACTTTTTATTTGAAATATCAGCCTATTATTCCTTTGGAGAGAATAGATATAAAAAAATTGATATTAACTGTCCTTTTGCATCAGCATTAGAGCCTTATAGGCATGAGAAGAAATAAATAATTTTCTGAAGCATACCCTTTTATAAGTGCCGCCCTTTCTGGTTCTGTAAATTTTATAATAGCAGTATCCTCATCAATCTCTTTAATAATCTCTGCCAGATATTTTCCATTAAACCCCACTTCCATCGTTTTTCCTGTATATTCACAAGGGATTTCCTCCTTTGCTTCACCAAATTCAGGTGATTGCGCAGTTATTGTTACATTATTAGGAGATAAACTCATTTTAACTGGATAGTTTGGCGAGATTGTAAAGGGTATCAGTCTTTTTAATGTATCAAGCAAATCTTTTTTATTACATTCAAAAACATTTGGTGGCTCTTTTGGAATGACATCCTGGTAAGCCGGGTATGTTTCATCAATCAATCTTATTAAATAAAATCCATTTTTAAAATCTATGCACATATTGTTTTCTTTCACAAAAATATTTATTTTTTCACCCTTTCTTGATCCAATAAAATCTTCAATTTTTGGATTAACAATTATTCTTTCAGAAATATTTGTTTCATAGGGAAAAGTATAAAGACCAAGTTTATGAGCATCAGAAGCAACAATATTTAATTTATCATTTTTGAACTCAAAAAGTATACCATTTAGATATGCCCTTGGGTCATTTTTTGCTACACAAAAACTTACTTTTTGGATCCCTTTTAATAAAATGTTTGAATCTATTTCAAAACTAACATTACTTTCAAACTTCTCAATTTTTGGAAAATCTTCAGGGTCCATTATCCTGAATCTATATTCACCCTTTGAAGAACGAATTACAAAATCCCCTGAGAAAAGAGAACATTCTATTAATTCACTTGGTAAATCACTAAGTAATTTATAAAGTCTTTTTCCATCAACAGCAACAACACCTTCTTCTAAAATCTTTGCTTCAAAACTTATTTTTGAAGAAAGTTCAAGATTTGTACAGGATAAATATATTTTTTCCTTTACTTCTATCAATATATTTTCAAGGATTGGAAGGGTTGTTCTTGAAGGAAGTGCGGCAATTATACTTTTTACATTTTCTTCAAACAAATTTTTTTCCACATGAAATTTCATATTCTACTCCTTCTTTAATTAAACTTTTTATTAGTATTATTATAATGAGTGGATAAATAAAAAGTCTATTATCTTTCATAATCTTTTTATGTTGAAAGTATTGTGGAAAATATGTTTAAATTTTAAATCCACCTAATTTTCCTCTCAATTTCCACAATATTTTCTTTTAAATTTTCATCAACTTCTAATAAATTTTCAATCTTTTCTATTCCGTGGATAATAGTTGAATGATCCCTACCACCTAATATTTTCCCGATTTCCTTTAATGATAAATTGAGGTAATGTCTCAAAAAATACATAACAATTTGTCTTGCCCGAGCGACATCTTTTGTCCTCTTTTCATCTAATATCTCTTCCTTCGTGAGATTAAAAAATTCTGCAACAACTTCTATTACCCTTTCAGGTTCATTCACCTTTGCTGCTTCTAAGTAATCTTTTAAAATTTCCCTCGCAATTTCAATATCAAATTTCTTTTTGTAATAGGATGAAAAGGCTTTTATCCTCGCCAAGGAACTCTCAAGTTGCCTTATATTCTTTTTAATTTTTGAGGCAATGAAGTTAATCACTTCATCTTCTAACTCAATATTTTCTTCTTTTGCCTTTAATTTTAAAATTGCAACCCTCGTTTCAAAATCTGGTGGTTTTATATCAACTACAAGTCCCCATTGAAAACGGGAAACAAGCCTTTCTTCAATATTTTTTATCTCCCATGGGGGTCTATCAGAAGTTAAAACAATTTGCCTCTTTAAATCATAGAGTGAATTAAAGGTATGAAAGAGTTCTTCCTGTAACGCAAATTTATCCTGTAAAAAATGGACATCATCAATTAAAAGAATATGGGCCTTTCTATATTTTTTCCTAAAAAGAGACATTTTTCCTGTCTGGAGTGCATCAACCATTTCATTCATTATGTTTTCTGTGGATGTGTATATTATATTTAAATTTTTATTTTTGATAGCAATGTAATTCCCAATTGCATGTACAAGGTGTGTCTTACCAAGCCCTACACCCCCATATATAAAAAGGGGATTGTAGACTGCTGCAGGATTCTCAGCAACAGCACGTGATGCAGCAAAAGCGATCTCATTGCTTTTCCCTACAATAAAGTTTTCAAATTTATACCTTGAAGAAAGACCTTTTATTTCTCCTTTATAAAATTCCCTTAACTTTTCCTCTTTTATTTTTTCTTCTTTTTTTATCCTTGGCTTAAATACAATTTTTAAATTTGGATAACCCAATTTTCTTAATACATCAAGGATCTCTTTCATATAGATTTTTTCTATCATTTGTCCGAGAAAAGCATTTGGAACCTCTATTATTATTCTATCTTCAAGTATCTCTATTTGCCTTGTATTCCCCAACCAACCATCAAAGACCTTTTTATCAATTCTTTCCTTTAATAATTCAAGCACCTTTTCCCATAAATTTTTA
>CBFGJO010000047.1:0-4968 GCA_965649125.1 Caldifarciminota bacterium
AAAGGATTGCCTTTTTTGCAAATTTTCTTTTTTCCTCTAAAGGCACTTCATCTTTCTCTTTTAGAATTTCAATAATTTTTTCATAATCTTTCGGGTCAACCACAACACATACTTTTTTATAATTCTTAACTCCTGCCCTTATAAGCATAGCCCCACCTATATCTATGTTTTCAATTATCTCCTCTTCGGGGGCACCTTTTTTTAACCTTTCTTCAAAGGGATAGAGATTTACAATTATTAAAGAAAAAACTTCTATCTTATCTTCTTCCCTTGCAAGGATTCTCTCAAAGATTCTTGGGTGAATTGTCTTTATCCTTCCACCGATAATCCCCTCTGTTTCAACACCGAGTGAAGAAAGAGGATAGACTTCAATACTATTTTTTTCAAGATATTTTAATGTCCCTGATGATGCATATAGTTCCCATCCCTTTTCCTTTAGAAATTTTGAAATTTTTTCAATTCCCTCTTTATTATAAACACTTATAAGAGCCTTCATTTATGCTCCATATTTTAAAAGCCTCTTAGCATTTGCAAGTAAAATTGAAATTAATTCATATCCCTTAACCCTGCCAAGATACCCTTTTATTGCTTCCCTTTCAGTAAACCTTTTTGTATCATCAACACCTGCATATTCAGAATAAATAAGGAGCGGGCATGGATGCCATGAATGGGATCTTAGTTTCCATGGAGTTGAATGGTCTCCTGTAATTGCAACAACTTTAAAATCACAGTTTAATATTTCTGGTATATATTTATCAACCCTTTCAATCTCTTTTACTTTTTTTTCAAAATCACCGTCCTCACCAGCCTTATCCGTTTCCTTAAAATGTAAATATACAAAATCATAATCTCTATGTTTTTCTTTTAAAATCTTTATACTTTCCTCAAAACTTTTTGAATCAGGAACATCCATTCCAACAAGTCTTGCAAGCCCCTTATACATTGGATAATAGGCAATACCAAGTGATTTCAGTCCATATTTTTCATAAAATGTTTCAATTTCTGGTGATTTTGCATATCCTCTCATAAGGATATAGTTTGCCCTTTCATCCTTCAAAATACTCTTTATCTCTTCAAGCATCTTATTTAAAACAGTTGAGGTTAATTTTGCCTCCTCTTCAAGTGGGGAAGGCGGATAAGGTTTAATTCCTTCCTTTTGTGGGTCAGTCTCTTTAATCTTATCGGAAATTCCCTTACCACTTAAAACAATAACAAATCTGTGTTCCTTACCAGGATAAAAACTTATCTTTATTCCTTCAATCTCTTTTATCTTTTCAGAAATTTTTTTAACAAGCCTTGCACATTCCTCTGTTTCTATCCTTCCAGCCCTTCTATCAATTACTATCCCGTTTTCATCCACTGTGCAAAAATTCCCTCTTATTGCCAAATCATCCCTTCTAAGGGGAACATCCGCTCCAAGTGCTTCAAGTACACCCCTTCCGATACTATATTTCAATGGGTCATATCCAAATATGGAAAGATGGGCAGGCCCACTTCCAGGTGTTATCCCTGGTGGAAGCGGTTCTAAAAGTCCAAGAACACTTTTCTCCGCAAGTTTATCAAGGTTTGGTGTCCTTGCTTTTTCAAGTTCTGTTTCTCCATCCTTTGGAAGACCACCAACACCATCAATAACGAATAAAAGTATCCTCTCTCCTTCTTTAATCAGTTCCTTCATTTTCCCTCCTAAATTTTTATAAATTTCAAAAACTTTTCAAATTCCTCAGTTTTTATTTTAAGAAAATAAATCCCGCTTCTTTCTATGTTTAAATATAATTTATGAGAACCACTTTCAAAACTTATATTTTTATAAAATATCTTTCTTCCTGATATATCAAATACATTTATCTCAACCCCTTCTTTATTCTCTAATGAAAATTCAACAAATGGTTTTTTTGAAAGAAGCGGAATATAAATTTTATCTTTATTTAAAATTTCTTTTTCAGCAATTTTTATGTATCCAAAATCAATAAGTGCTTTATGAATGAAGTCTCTTGCATTTTGAGTTTTGATAAAATAAAGGGGAAAACCAAGGATTATAGCATTTTCTTTTTTTGAAGCACAGGGTTTCCCTTCAAACTGTGGGTCGTTTGAATAAGAATCAAAAAGGTAAACTGGATAAGAATTTGAAAGGGTATAGGATTCAACCCTGTAAAGTTTTCCATTTACAAATCCTGGCAGTTTGTCTGGATTAACATGTAAATCAGGATAATTGAAAAGACCTATCCCTCTTATATAATCAGGGTTTTGATTCTTATAGCATTCCTTTATTCCGAATAATTTATACACTATGTGGTTTTCCCCGAAAAAGTATGGATAGTTACCTCCTGCAATTCCCTTTATAACTTCCCATCCAGAGATTATCATTTTTCCACCAAATTGAACATACCTCTTTAAATCATATATGTACTCATTCATTTTCTGTTGCAAATAATCATCAGCATGAATTATGAGTATCCCATAAGGTGCAAAATCTGATAAATTAATACTTCCAAGAGAATCATAGTCAATCTTTGAATGGGGAATTCCTAAAAGCAAAGAGTCATAAAATGCATCAACCTGTTCATCATCTGGAAATCCAGGATTACCATTTCCATTTTTTGTTTCATCAACAAGAAGTATCCCCTTATCAAGTGTAACAGGGACTGCTGAAAGTGTTTCTGATGGGAGAGAGAGATTTGAATCAATATCAATTGCCTCTGCATAGTAAGAATATCTTGTTCCAGAGATGACATTAAAATCATGATAAACTGTATCAGTTGTAAGTTCTAAAATTCTTTCAAAATTTGTATCGGGATAAATTGCCTTATATAAATTATAACCTAAAATATCAAGTTCATTATTTTTAAATTTTATAAATATATTGAAAGAATCAGGTTCCACTCTTATAAATGGTTTTCTTGGAATTGAAAGGGGCGTTCCTTGAAATTCCTTTGAAGCAAAACCAATCCCATAATTATTGAATGCCCTTAATCTAAAATAATATGTTGTTCCTTCCTGTAAGTTTCCGATCCCTATTTCTTGTACATTACCTAAAATGAAAGTATCAGTATAGTTTCCTGAATTTATTCCCATATAGAGGATATAGCCAAGAATATCAGGTTCTGGATTTGGAAGCCATTTTATCAAAAGTGAATCACCTGTTCCAGGGTCTAATACAGTTATCCCTCTTGGAGGCGCAGGATATATTCCAAATCCTGCCATTGAAGCAACTGTCATCTTTGTAACCTCTTTCATAAGGTCAGGATTTAGATTCCCAACAGTATCATTTGTTGTATGATAATAAGGATACCAATGGGAGCCTGCATATTCAATTGTCCAACTTGTAGGGAATCCTTTTGCTAAAAAAGGCCAGTGGTCAGAACCAGGACCTGTGCTATAAGAAGGATAAACTATAAGATTTGTATATGTATCAGCCATTGCCTTTTGATAATCAACAAGCCATGGGAAATACTGGTTTGTCATTATAGAAACATCAAGATTTGAATCATCAGTATACCCGACCATATCATAGTTTAAAACAGCCCTTAAAGGTATATTCATACTATCAGCATATTCTGCATAAGCCATTGAACCTATGAGTCCCTGTTCTTCCCCTGTAAAAAGGATGAACCTGAATGTATGGGGTGTATTAAAATCTTTTAAAACTCTTGCACATTCTAAAAGAACAGCACTTCCAGAACCATTATCATCAGCGCCTGGTGCAAGTAAATAAGGATTTTCAGATGTGCAATCAAGATGTGCAATAACACAGAATATATCATTTGAATCTATTCCCCATTTTGTTGCAACAACATTCCTCCATATATTTCCCTGAAATGTATAAGGGTAAAATTTTACATCATAACCCCATGAGGAAAATTTATTATAAGCCCATCCTTCTGCTTTCCTGCATGAATCACTATAAGAATACCTTGTTTTAAAATTCTGCATTCTGTAAAGAAAATTATATATGCTATCAACATTAACTTTCTGGACAAAAGAATCTATTAGAGGATTATATCTTAAAATTGGAAGTGAATAAAAATTGAATTTTGGTTCCTTTTGCTGTAAATAAGGAGCAATTTCATAAAAATGGATATCCTTTCCATCTATTTTGCCTTCAACAAGGTATAGATTTTCTGAAATTTTTTCAATAACCCTTAGATTGAGTTTTTCAATTCCCTTATTGAGCGGGTCAAAGATGTAATATTTTGGTTCCTGGAAAAATAAAATGCTTATAAGTATGACTTTCATATTTCCTCCAAAAATTAAAGTTAATTATAAAAATTATGTATTAATAAATTCAAACAGATATTTTTCAAATTCCTTTGCAGATTTATCCCAGTCAAAATTTTTTGACCATTCAAAGGCATTCCTATACATTTTTTCCCTTATATCATTTTTTTCCAGAAGATAAATCACCTTTTCAGCCATCTCCTCCCAGTTTCCATACTTAACTAAAAATCCACTGAAAGTGTCCTTAACGGTCTCTTTTAAACCAGGTGAATCAAAGGTTATGCATGGTGTTCCACATCTCTGTGCTTCTGTGTTTACCATACCCCATCCTTCTTTTGGTGAGGTATTTATTATAACCCATGCCTTTTGCAAAAATCTTATCTTTTCATCTTCAGGCAAAAACCCTGTAAATTTTACCTTATCATAAATATCCATTTCCTTTGCCATCTCCTCAATATTTTTTCTGTAATCTCCTTCACCTATTAAATAAAAATCTACCTCTTTTATCCTTTCACTAACCCTTTTAAAAACCTTTAAAACATAATCAATCCTTTTATACTTCTTCATTCTTCCAAGATACAAAACTAAAGGTCTTTCAGATTTTTCAAAACCCGGCTTATATCTTTCACTTATTCCAGGAAAAACAACCTTTATATTCTCTTTACTTATTCCCCTTTTAATAATTTCCTCTTTTGTGCTATTTGATATAACAATAAATTTTTTATTCTTATAAATCTTTGGCAGAGGTTTTTC
>CBFGJO010000048.1:0-4578 GCA_965649125.1 Caldifarciminota bacterium
CTGATAAGGAACTGCACCGGGTTTTAATACTTCTCCAAAAACCGAAACATGTGGTGATGTTGGACTTTTAAGTATTATTGAAACAACTGGATGGGTAAAATATGTTTTCAATCTCTCTGAAACTGAATCCTGCGCTTCTTTAAGTGTAAGTCCTGCGAGTTTTACTTCACCTATCAAAGGGAAGGAGATGTATCCGTTATGCATAACCATTACAGTTCTTGAGAGTTCTTCCTCTCCAAAGACAATTATCTCAAGAAGATCACCTGGCTCAATTTTATAAACTTCCTCTCCAAAAATAATCCCTGTTAAAAATAAAAATATTAATTTTTTCATTTTCTAATTAAAAAACAAGGCTCCGCCTATCTTGATTATTTATAACATAAAAAATGCATAATTGTAATTGATAAAATTTTAATTAAAAAGTCACTTTTTTGTCAAACTATATCCATTTTAAAAGGTCTTCTTTTTTAATATACAATGCGCCTCCTGCAAATATTTCTTTTATCCATGCGATTATCATATTTCTTTTTTCATCAAAATTCTTGATTATTATTTTATAACCTGCAAATGGTCCCCTTTTAAATATTATTTCTTTCCCTTCCTTTATTTCATAAACAGGGAAAATTCTTTTATCTCCATTTTCAATAAGTTTTTTTAATGCTTCTATTTCCCTTTCATCTATTATTGCTGGTATATTGTTGAATTTTATATAGCCAAGAACGCCCTTTAAATCCATTGCAATGTAAAACTCCTTTGTTCCTGGAATAGTCTTTAAGAAAACATAGGAACGAAAAAGGGGAACCTTTATTTCTTTTAAATTCTTTGTCTGTATTATTTTTAATGGTAAAAAGGATTCTATATTAAAACACTTCAAACATTCATAAACCCTTTTTTCATGATTTGGTTTTGTATAAAGGGCAAACCAAACAGGATAATCTATTTTATAAAAAAGATCAGAATTCCCCATTGATTTATTTTTTTAGGAGTTTTAGTCTTCTCTCTGTTTTTTCAAGATATTCCTTTGCTTTTGTGTTATTCGGGTCCATTGAAAGAACCTTTTGCAGGAGTTCCTTTGCCTTTTCATAATTTTTCTTTTCGTATTGCAAGAGAGCCTCTTTTAAAATTTTTTCAACATCTTCTTTTGTGTATTTTGGTTTTTCTACTTTCTTTTCAGGTGGTTTTTCTGCAACAACTTTTTTCCTTGCGAGTTCTTCCGCGAGTGCTTTTATTCTTGAATCTGCCTCTTTATTTTCAGGGTCAATATTTAAAACTTCCTGCCATGCCTTTATTGCTTCTTTAAGCTGGCCCTTTGATTCATATTCAACAGCAGAGCTTCTTGCTGCATTCAGTCTCTCTTGATAAATATTCAAAAATTTTGAATATTGATCAGAAAGACCTGGATAGAGGGGGAAAATTTTTTTTGCTTCTTCATAATCTTTTTTTGCCTTATATAAATCTCCCTTTTGAAAATTTTCCCTTGCTGATTTTATAAAATTTAAAGCCTTTTCCTTTCTTGTTATTCTCAAAGAAAGAGGGATTTTGAAATTAAAAGCTTTTTTCTCCTTTTTGATATTTAATTTTATCTTTAAAGTTTTGTATTCAGGCATCTCTATTTGAACCATATAAATACCTGGCATAAGTTCACAGGAGGCAACCCCTTTTTCATCAGTTTTAAGTGGCGATAGATTTGTTTCAATAAATTTTATTGTGGCATCTTTTAGTGGCTCATTTATTTCTTTGTCATAGATGTTAAAAACAACATATGCAGGAAGTGGTTTTGCTGGAACTATGTTTGAATTTATTGTTAATGCTGATGTGAACCTATAAAAGGGATGCTCCTTCCCTTTAACAAATATAAAGCCTTCAAGTTTTGTAAACGCAAAGGAGAGGGAAAAAGCTTCTTTTATTATTCTTAAACCAATATTTAAGTCTCTTCCATCAATTTCGCTAATGAAAGAAAGATATGGTAATATGTTTATTTTTATTCCACCAAAAAGACCAAGAGCAAGTTCATTGTAAGAATTTAGATAATAATCAGTGTTTAAATATTTGCTTCTTGGACCGTATCCAACAAATTCTCCCCTTCCGAGTCCTAAATTAATTTCAAATTTATCAGAAATTGCCTTTGTTGTAACAATATAAAATGATAAAACTTCAGGATTTCTTCTAAATTTTCCCATATAATTTTCATCCCTGAATCCACCTTCTGGAGGGGGGCCACCTGCTGGATTTATATATCTTCTATAAGATAAATTTCTTACACCGATTGCAAGGGCAGGACGCCTTTCTCTTTCTGGAAATATTGAATATGAGAAATCTGCTGCTATCTCTTTTAAGGTATATATTTTTAAAGCAAAAAGATATTTCTGGAAAAAACTTACATAGCCAAAGAGGTCTAAATCAGAAGGGTGTTTCTCTATCTCTTTATAAGTTTTAATGGCAAAAGAGGTTGTTAAACCTCCTTCCCAGTAAATCTTCTTAGAGGGAAATCTTGCAGTTGGTGATTCAAAAAAGGTATTTGAAGTAATTACTTGCGCCCATAATAAAAAATTTAATACCCCCATTTATCCCTCCTCTTGATTTTAATTACTTCAATTTTAAATTAATTAAAATATATTTGTCAAATAAGTTTAAAATTTTAATTAAATTAGAAAAGCCGTGATCATCACGGAAAGCATTGTTATGTTTCTTATGAATTGTTATGGAATGCCCAGGACTTTGACTCAATCATATCTACGACATATTTTGCAAATGGCATTGCGCATGTGAAGGCAGGTGAGATGGAGTTCAGTATGTGTATACTTTCTGATTCCTTTAGTATAAGATAATCTGTAACAAGTTTCTTCTGTTCTATATCAACAATTTGTGGTCTGATTCCAACTTTTTTTGACGGCTTTAAATCTTCAATCCCTACCCCCTCCACAAGTTTTTCTACATCATTGAAAAAATAACGCTTGATATACTTTCTTAGTTCTGTAAGGGCTGTTTTCCTGAATTCTCTGTTTGTAAAGAAAAGTAAAAAATCCATTAGTGCAATTTTGACTCCTTCAAACCCTATACCACTTAAAACACCATAGTTTTCCCTTCCAAAAGCAGGTATTGCTGTGGGACCTGCATATACAGTGCCATCAACCGACTTTGTCAAATGAACACCAAGAAAAGGGTTTTCAAGATCTGGAACAGGATAAATGTTCCCCTTTACAAGATGTGTCTTTTTTTCATCCAGTTTCATATAAGTTCCTTTAAATGGAAGGATTGTGTATTTCTTTCCGAGAGAAAACATGTGGGCAATTTTGTCACTGTAAGCACCTGCTGCATTTATAAAAAAATTAAATTTTATTTCGCCTGCCTCTGTAACCGCATTTTTGCTCCCTTTGATTCCCGTAAATTTACAACCTTTAAGGATGCATCCTTTTCTGGATTCCTGTATCTCCTTTTCCAGATTAAAGAGTATACTACATGGATCAATAACAGCCGTAGCAGGTGAATAAAGTGCAATCTGGCATGTCTTTGCGAATGGTTCTATCTCCTTTAACCTTTTCTCATCAATGATTTCAACTGGTGCACCATTTTTTAAAGCCCTTTCATAAAGCATTTTTAATACAGGAATTTCCTCTTCATTTTTTGTAACTATCACCTTACCACTTTCTACAAGGGGTAAATTATTTTTTTTGCAATACTCCTTAAGAAGATAGTTCCCTTCTATAGAAAATTTTGCCCCGAAATTCTCAGAACTATAATATATCCCTGCATGCAATACACCACTGTTTCTTCCTGAAGCATGCTTTCCTAATGAAGTTTCTTTTTCCACAACTACTATGCCATCATAACCGCGATGAATAAGTTCTCTGGCAATTGTAAGTCCTATTATACCTCCACCACAAATAAGTATGTTTGCCTCTCTCATAATTCTTCTTTTTGAATTTGAAACACTTTTAATTATAAACTAAATAATCAAAAATTTAATAATTGATATAAACTTATTTTTTAGTTTATAATTTTATCTTGAAAAAGGAGGGAAAAATGGCAAAAAAATGTGGAACTAAAACTAAAAAGAAGACAAAGACTAAAAAAACAAAGAAGAAATAATTGAGAATATTACTTTTCAACTGGCAGGATATAAAACATCCTCTTGCTGGTGGAGCAGAGATATATCTTTATGAAATTTTTAAAAGATTATCAAATCATAAGGTAATATGGCTTGGATGCTCTTATGAAAATCTGGAAGATGAAGATTCTTATGATAACATAAAGGTTTTTAGATATGGGAAATGGGAATTTACAAATTATTCATTGCCAATTCTTTATTTTAAAAAAATTAAAAATAAGTATGAATTTGATATTGTTATTGAGAGTATATCAAAGGCTCCTTTTTATACCCCTTTTTTTATAAAATCAAAAAAAATAATAGTTTTTATACCTCATCTTTTTGGGAAAACGATATATGAAGAAGCAAACCCTTTAATTGCAACATATGTTTATTTACTTGAAAAACCTCTGCCAAAGATTTATAAGAATAAAAAATTTATTGTTATATCAAATAGCACAAAAGAGGAACTTATTAAAAGGGGAATAAGT
>CBFGJO010000049.1:0-4378 GCA_965649125.1 Caldifarciminota bacterium
GCAGGTGAAGTTGTTCCAATTCCGATATTTGTTCCATTGTTAAATAATAAACTATTAGCAACCCAGTTTGTTCCATCATGTCTCAAAGTTTGACCTGAAGTTCCTGGTGGAAGCCCCCCTGCTTCTGGCTGAGGTACAAAAGCAGTTCCATTCCATTTTAGAACATAGCCAACTGTTGGGGTAGAAGTTACACTTATAGGCCATGAGTTTATATAAAGGTCACCTTGAATCCTTGAAGTTCCTGCAACATCAAGCCTATAAAGAGGTGCATTTGTTCCTACTCCAAGTCTTGCATTTGTATTATCCCACCATAAGTTATTATTCCCACCGATTGTGTTTGCACTTGTCCAGAAAGCGACCTGTGTAGCAGTTCCAGAACCTCCTACACCTTGTACATCAGCCTGAGGTACAAAAGCGGTTCCATTCCATTTTAGAACATAGCCAACTGTTGGTGCAGAAGTTACGCTTATTGGCCATGAGTTTATATAAAGGTCACCTTGAACTCTTGAATTTCCAACAACATCAAGTTTATAAGCAGGTGAAGTTGTTCCAATTCCGATATTTGTTCCATTGTTAAATAATAAACTATTAGCAACCCAGTTTGTTCCATCATGTCTCAAAGTTTGACCTGAACTTCCTGGTGGAAGCCCTGCTGCTTCTGGCTGGGGTACAAAAGCAGTTCCATTCCATTTTAGAACATAGCCAACTGTTGGTGCAGAAGTTACGCTTATAGGCCATGAATTTATATAAAGGTCACCTTGAACTCTTGAATTTCCTGCAACATCAAGCCTATAAAGAGGTGCATTTGTTCCTATACCGAGCCTTTTATTTGTATTATCCCACCATAGATTATTATCGCCACCAATTGACCCTGGCGATGTCCAGAAAGCGACCTGTGTTGGACTTCCAGAGCCACCTACTCCTCCTGTATCAGGCTGAGGCACAAATGCTGAACCATCCCATTTAAGAGCATACCCTACTGTTGGCTGGCTTGTTATCCTTATCGGCCATGAGTTTATATAAAGGTCGCCCTGAATCCTTGTATTTCCTGCAACATCAAGTGGGTATTGAGGATTATTAGTTCTTATACCTACATTATATTGAGGCAAAGGCGCAACTCCTGTCCAAAGACGCTGTCCATCCTCTTTCCATCCCCTTGTTCCTTCTATCCATTGGATTTGTGGAGCCCCTCTTTCCTTTGCGACTTCCTCAGGTGCATACAGCACCCTATATCCTCCTATTATTGCTCCTATAAGGAGCACTTTTGCTATTTTTACCCTCATACCTTACCTCCCCATTTTTATTTTTTTATCATTTTAAAATTATATTCCTTCTCTCCTGTTTTTATATAAATAAAATACACTCCTGGTTTTAAATAAGGTAAATATATTTTTTGCATTCCTTTTTCAATTTTCAATCTTTTGAAAAAAATAACACGACCACTGCTTTCAATAACCAAAATTTTACCATTAGAAGATTCCTCTGCAAAAAAATTGATATTTCCATTTTTTAAAAATAGGGTAACAAAAAATTTCTTTATCTCTTCTTCGGAAACTTGGGTTGGATATTCATATTCAAAAAATCCTGCACTTCCTGCTACATAAACTCTTGTTTTATTATCATTCCTTCCATAACCACATTTCACTTTAAAAAGATTTCCTCCTGGAGAACCTATTGACTCTATTATCCAGGAGTTTGAAAATGTACATTCATAGACTGTACCTGAATATGTAACACAATACAATCTGTTTAAATTGTTATCTTTTGCTTTAGCCAAATCGATGTCAAAGACCTCACCTGATATAGGTATTGTTGCTGTTAAACTCCACGAACCCTGAGAGTGTGTATATTCTCTTATTCCTTCGTATCTGCATGCCACATAGACCCTGTTTATACCATCATTTCTTCCATCTCCTATTACAATTCCCATCACCTGTGAAAGTTCTGTTGCTATTATATTATAAGACCATCCTGTTCCAGTCCATGTATATTCGCATAGCACATATCCAGGATAAATACCTATATAAATTCTGTTTATATTATCATTCCTTCCATCTCCAATTGCAATTCCAAAATTTCCCATATAGTAACCCGAGGGAGAAGGAATTGAAGAATATACCCAGTTTCCAGTGTAAGAAAACTCCCATGAAGAGTTATATGGTGGGGCAGAACCTGTAGAAAAATAAAGCCTTTTTATCCCATCATTTCTTGCGTTTCCTGAGGCAAGATTTATAAGTTGTTGACCTACTGCCCCCATATTTAATTGTGACCATGAACTTCCTGTCCATGTGTATTCAGCAGTATTACCAGAACCAAAAAATTCACCTGCATAGATTCTATAAACTCCATCATTTCTTCCATCCGTAACAATTATTGATTTCTCACAATAAAAAGGTAAATTTATATTCCCTGTGTTTATCCATCCATTTAAGTATTTGAATTCTTTTAAAGTATTTGTAGAAATATGAACACAATAAGCTCTTATTGTATCATCATTTCTGCCTTCTCCAAGAGCAACCCCAACAGCAAAACCTCCAGTCCATATAGGATTTAAAATCCATCCTTGAGATAACAATAAGATTAATAACACCATTCATCCCCCTTTAAAAAACGATATATTATAAAGCATTAAAATTTCATTTGTCAAATTTTATTTGGGTAAACTTGTAAAATTTTTAAATAATTATTTAATTCCTCTTATCCTTTTTTCAGCTTCTTTTACAGTTATCTCCCCCTTTTCAAGTAAATCAAGAATCTCTATTATTTCATTTTTTGAATAAGAAGGTTCAATTCCTATTTTTTTTAAAAATTCTTCAAATCTCTGTCTTGTGGTGGGATAAGAAAGACCAAGAATTTTTGAAACCTCTGATAGATTCCCCCTTGTTTTTAAAAATAAAAATAAAAGATTTAGTTCATCCTCGGAGAGTAAAAATAAAGAAGGGATATCAAATTCTCCTTCTATTTTCGCTTTACAGGAAGGACATTCAAGCACCTTTATTTTTAACTTTTCAGAACATAACGGGCATTTCCCGATCATTTTTTATTTTTAATTATTTTTATTGCTTCTTCTACATTTATTTTCCCTTTTTCAATTTCATGAAGTATCTCTTTAATTTCTTCTTTTTCAATTTTTTTTCTTTTTTTAAACTTTTTTCTCAGATAGCCAAAAATTGAAAAAATGCCGGTTATTATTAAAATCCATGGCCAGTCCCTTCCCCATTTCCAGAAAGAAAAGACTCCCAGATTTAAAAGCCATATAAAAATTCCTAAAATGATTAAAAATAATCCTGTCTTCATCTTATTCAATCCATATTTTAATATAAGAGCCATTTTTGTCTTCTATATTTATTATTTCACCTTCACTTTCTTCCTGTATTGCAGAGAGAATTTCATCAATATCTATATTCTTTTCTTTTAAATGCTCCTTTTTATCCTTGGGTATGAATTTTGTAGCCACCTTTATAAGTCCAATCGGAATATTCATATTTACTTTTTCTCCTTCACTATCTTCAATTTTTATCTTCAAAAATTTTCCTGAATAACTTTTTCCAGAGGTATCAAGAATTGCTTCAATAAGTCTTTCAGCCTCTTCAGCCTTTAATTTTCCATCTTCAACCATTTTTAGTATTTTTTTAATTTCATCCTTCATTTTTCCTCCTTAAATTTTAGTTCAAAATCACCACTATAAGTTTCTATATTTACCCTTTTACATTCACCTTCCCCATAAATATAAAAACTTCCTTCCTTTTTAAATCCAGAAGGCAAATTAATCTCACCAGTTAGTGTATCAAAATTAATCATGATCGGTTTTTTCGTTGTTTTTAATACACAATCACCATTATATGTCCTTGCATTTACTTCATCAAATTCAGCATCTATGGAAATGTCACCGGAATAAGTTTCTATTTTTATTTTCTTAAAATTTCCTTCTGCTTCAATTTCTCCACTATATGTAGTAAGATGAACTTCTTTATTTTCTGGAATTAAAATCTTTATATCTCCACCATGAGAATTTATAAAAATTTCTTTTTCTTTTTCAAAAAGTCTTGCCTTTTCTGCTTCTATATTTATCCTGTCAATTTTTTGAGATTTAATTTCTATATCCCCACTATGAGTTACAAGTTTAATTATATCCTTAGAAGGAATTTGAGTAACAATTTCCTTAAATCCTTTTTTGGTAAAATAAAATGCAGACCGCACAGCATCTCTAACACTTTCCTTCACCATCTCAGGTATCCATGAAAAGTCAAAAAATCCAGACTCTTTTTCCTTTCCTTCCTTTTCTCTTATCGCCCTTATAAGCCTTTCAGCCTCTTCCACACTTATTTTCCCGCTCTCAACCATCTCAATTATCTTCTTAATCACTTCCTCCATATTT
>CBFGJO010000050.1:0-4343 GCA_965649125.1 Caldifarciminota bacterium
GCTTCCCTTATTGCCTTTGGTGGATATTCCCATTTTTCCTGTCTTTGAATTTTTCCATCTTCTATCCAAACAGATAAAGAAATATTATTAAAAATGAACTTTTCTACTTCTTTAACCTGGTCAATCAAGTTTCTTCCAACATCTTTCATATCTATGATTTGCCCTGTGACTTCTGTCCCCTTAAATCTAACACATTTCACTTCTGCCTGAATAAAAAATTTCTGTGGTAACTTACCAAAAAGAAGAACTGCAGAATTTGTAAGTTTATTACCTTTTAAAAGGTTTAACCGCATTAAAACTTCTCTTATTGGTGTATTTATTGATATATCTAAACCCCTTTCACTCTTTGCATTTTTTAAGAATTCTTTAATCTTGGCTTGGTCTAAATCAGATAATTTAGCATCTTTACAAATCTGATTATCAAATCGCAATTCTTCTTTATGTTGCTCTAAAATCTTTCTCTCATATTCTTCTTTTGACATACGAACTGTTATCTCCCCAACTCTTTTATAAGGCCTTCCGAATGCTAAAACAATGTCATCGGATTTTTTTACCTTTATCGCGATAACTTCTTTCCCTTCTATTTTTTGAACCGAAACCTGAGGATAAACTTTTGGCTCGGTATTATTAATAATTTTGTTTGTAATATCCTCAATCGTTCCTTTGCCAACTGTAATACCAACAGGCTTGCCTGATTCAGATATTCCTACAAAGATTGTGCCTCCTTCAGTATTTGCAAATGCAGATATAGTTTCAACAATTTCTTTCCATTCTCCTGTGGTTTTTTTAAATTCAACGGTCGTTGATTCTTTGAGATTTATATTCTTCATTTTAGATAAAGTGATAAAATTACTTCTCTTTTTCCTTCTGTTATAGCAGAGGTTTCTGCATAGTGGCTTTTAAGAAATGTTGATGAGATTTCTCTTTGTAAAACAGCAATCACTTTTAATGGATTTTGTATCTCTTCTTTAAGTTCATAGAGAGCCCTTAAGCTTTTATGGACTGTCTTTTTTGGTATTGCTCCTTCTTCAAGCCTATTGATGACTTTTTTAAGATATTCTTCCTGTTCTTCTGTTAATTGCTTACTATTGTGCTGTGTTGCTTTTAAAATTTTTAATAATTCCCTTTCATTCCTTGTGCCGCCTCTTCTATGCACTTCAATGAGTTCTTCAATAGTTGCATTAAAGAATGCTGTCTTGTTTTTATCAAGAAGTTCGTAATAGTTCTCAAGTGGAACTTCCTCTCTTTTTTCTTCAGCCTTACTTTCAAAAATTTTTGCTGAGGTGAGGAAATCAAGTTCTTTTGTTTCATTTGTGTTGGATAAAATGAATTTCATTAATTTTCCTTTTCTGAAAAAGGTAAGTAGCATAGACATTCCTGTCTGTGATTCATCCACAGGCAAGAATGCCTGTGTTACTTTTTTTACTGAACGAGCCTTCTTTGGAAGACGCTTTATTCTTTCAAAGAGTTCTGGGTTTTTATTACGGACATCTTCAATAATTCTTAAATACTTAAGTTCGCTTTCCTCTTCCTCGTCTTCTGTAATAGTTTTCTTCGAGATTAGTTTGTCAAATAGTTCATGGGAGGAAACAGGCTCGCCCTCAGTGAGGATTGAAGAATCACCACCAAGCAGTGTTAAAAATGCCTCTATCTTTGAACGGGCAATATTTGTAAGTTCAATCTCAGAATCTGCTTGTTTTGTCGGGAAAAAGTTAAAGGTATGTATTTTGTCGAATGGTGTATCTATACGATTTATTCTCCCCACTCTTTGCATTAGCCTTGTTGGATTCCAGGGTATATCGTAATTTATTACAATGTTTGACCTGTGGAGGTTAACACCTTCAGAAAGGACTTCAGTTGAGACAAGTATTTTATAATCATCTTTTTTGAACCTTGCCCGCGCATCAAAGTTATCTATAACCTTATCCCGAACAACCTCTAAAGAGCCACCATGAAATAGGAGAGCTATCTCACCTAATTCGGAATTTATTCTATTCGTCAAATACTCTGCAGTCTCTTTTGACTCTGTAAAAATTATTATTTTCTTATCCTTTAAGATGCTGTGATTTTTTAAATTCCAAAGCAGGGTTTCAAGTTTTGGGTCTCTTTTTATGCTATTCCACTTTGACTTAATCTCTTCTAGAATCTTAAGGTCCTTTTCAAGGTCTTTTATGAATTCTTCACGAAATTCTTTTGCTTCATATTTTTGTACCTTTCCTTCATCAATGAGTTTCTGAATAGCCTCATCGTCCCCTTCTTCTAAGAGTTCAAAAATCTTGTTTGTATATTTTTTGCTTATATATACATTTCCTTTTTCATATTCCTTAATAAACATCTCATAAGAATGGATAAACCGGTCAATGCTTTTTCTAAATGCATAAAAACTACTTTCAAGGCGCTTTACAAGGAGCACTTTCATAAAGCCACCCATATTCCTTTGTGACTGTTCCTCCAAAGGAGAGATTCTCTTCTTTAAGTAAAGAAGGGGCATATAGCGAGAATATGTAAATTCCTGCGTGATTAACCTTACTGTTTCCATAAAAATTCTGTCTTCCTGTTCATTAAGCTGATAATAAAGAGGTTTAGGGTCTTCCACCTCTGGAAATTTGACATTGTTTTTCTTTAAATCCTCAGCAAAGTATTTTTCGATTTCTGCTCTTGTTCTTCTAACCATTAAGTATTTGAGAACTTTCTCTCTTATTTCTTTCGCATTGCTTTTTGTTATTTCAAGAAACTTATTATATTCCTTCTGGCGGTTAACTCCTTTTAGTCTTCCCTCAAGCCTTCCGAAAAATTCTTCGAGGTCGGACAGACCGGGAATGGTGCTTTTTTTAGTGTTTTGGAAGAGTTTTATCTGTGCAAGAATATCTCTTGGTGAATTATTATAAGGGGTTGCAGAAACCAGAATTACCCTTTTACCGCGACAAATTTGAGCAATATCTTCGTAACTAATAGTTGTTTCTGTTCTGAAACGGTGTGCTTCATCTATTATAATATTTCTATATTCTCTTTGTTCTGTTAGTTTTATTGCATTATCAAGGTTACCAATAGATTCATAATCAGCAGAAATATGAAAATCAGAAAATATATTTGGCCAGGAACCAGGACTGCTCCGATTTAAAAGTGCTGGTGGTGCTACAACAAGTGTTCTACCATCAAGTTGTCCTGTAAGCATGGCGGCAATATATGTTTTTCCAAGCCCCACCACATCAGAGATAAAAACCCCACCATATTCTTCTAATATCCTTTTAGCATTTAAAACTGCCTGTTCCTGGTATTCAAATCTTTTGAAATCCTGAGGCAAATATTTTGTAAAAACTTCATCAGTTCTGGAAAGTTCATCCTTAAAATACTCGTATAAAAATTTAAGATAAAGCTCATAAGGGGTAATATTTTGATTAAGCCATGTTCTTTCATTTATTGTCTGGACAAATTTTTCAGATATATCCACAGCATCTTTCCATAGTTCTTCAAATTTCTTTTTTGCAAACTCATAATCAGCACGATTCTTTAACTCAACATTAAACTCAAGATTGTCCACAAGTCCAGATTGAGTAAAATTACTTGAGCCTGTTATAACCCTTCCTACATCTCTGTCTCCTTCCTTGAATGTCATAATATAAAGTTTTGCATGAATATTGCGGGAAGGATATGCCCTTATTTGTAATTTCCCACTTTTTATCCATTCCATAAATTTTTGAATACCCTCTTCAACATCCTTGCTATCCTCTGATTCAGCCATTTCATTTTCTACTGTGTTTTCAATGATTTCTTTGGTTTCTGCATGAGATAATTGATATGAATTCTGATATTGATTTTCTGCGCTCTGTATTAAATCGTAAGTTCCCTTACTTGTTCCAATCCCGATAAGAATTCTTATCTTTTGAGTATTCTCAAGGGACTTGTATATAGCATGAAAGCCACTTACATAAAAATAGGCAACAAGGCAATCAAATCCTCTACAGTCCTTTATTAATTGCTTGAATCTATCCTTTAGTGTTTTTCCTGGTTCGTTTGCTATAAATGTTAAATCTAAGGATTGGTTTTTAGCTGTTTGTGGCGCTATTATGGAAGGCATATCTTCCGAAAGGTTTACAATTCTTCTACGGTATCTCTTTTCCTCTGGCATGTTTTCAAAATATACAAAAAATACAATGGTTGTCAAGGAATTATCCCTCTGTAACTCAAGGATTCCTTATGACAGAGGGATTTATATAGGCTATAATAAAATACAGGTAGACCAGTATGAAGACAAATCTGGTTGATTATTCTGGAGTCTATTTCTCAAAGGTTGCAGGTATACCGATGCCTGATAAGTATAGCGGCAAGTTTGTTCAGATATG
>CBFGJO010000051.1:0-3999 GCA_965649125.1 Caldifarciminota bacterium
GGTACCAGCCTTTTGACATTCTACAAATTTTTTCACATATTTATTGAAATAAAAATCGCTAAAATTACATCTTTTAGGGTTATTCATAGAAATAAAAGGACAACCCCTTATATATAGTACCATCAGACCCGACGCATAGGGAATAAGGATAACTAGCATATTTATATATAACAATTTAAAAAGCCTTTTTGTTTTTTTAAACGAATCTGGAATTTTTTTAAAATTAAAAACTTTTTATTTGAAAAATCAAAAAGTAAATTATATTTTTTCCTTTTTAAAAATTCTGAAAAATTAAATATAAAAATCCTATTTTTCTTTAACTGCTCTAAGGGATTTTTTAATGAATTTTTATTTGAAAAAATTACTATCTTATCATTTTCCCTTATTTCCACATCATTTAAATCTTCACTTAATAAAATTTTAACTTCACATAAGGAATTACACCTTGAAATAATTTTAAATCCTTCTTTTTTAAATTTATCTACTTTTACTTTTTCACAATTACATAAAAATTTTAAAAAATAAATTAAAATCTTTGAAAAATCTTTCCCCATTAACCTTTTTAAAGACATATACTTCCTCATATAAGAAGGGTTTTTATTCCTCCAGTTTTTAAAATATTCAGGATTTCTATTTTCCCACTCTCTCAAATAATCCTTTATTTTTTCTTTATTTTTTAAAAAATACTCCTTTCTTATTTCACTTCTTGTCTTTTTCTCTGGATTTAACTTTTTCCTTATCTCACTCCATATATCCTTTGCTTTCTAAAAGGTCTTTTTTATGCTCCCAGAAATTATACTTTTTACAAAAATCTATAAAATTTATTGACAACCCATCTATTATTTTTTACATCTTAAATTAAACTTTTTTAAGTATCTCTCCAAGAATCTCCTTTGTGCTCTCATCTATCTTTAAAAGTATCTTTTCAAGCCTTTTGTTCCCTTCCTCAATTATCCTTTGAGTTTCTCTCATCAATTCCTCGTGTCTTTTATTCCCTTCATCAATCATCCTCTGTGTTTCCCTTATTAATTCTTCATGCCTTTTATTTCCTTCTTCAATCATCCTTTTTGCCCTTTCATCCTCTTTTTCAATAAGCTTATTTGTCATCTTTGAAATATAAATTTGAACAAATACAGCAAAGGCAGCCAATAAAAGACTCATTGCCCCAAGAATAAGTGCTAAAATGTTTACTATCTCTGTTGTCATATTTTTATTTTAAAGATAAAAAGAAAAAATTTTCAAATATCCAAAACTTAATTTACAAACAAAAATTAAATTTAAACCCTTTTAAATAGTTTTCAAATTTCATATCATCTACCTTTTATCACCCAATTTTCCCCTTAAATCCTTCAGAACATTTTGCTATTTTCAAAAGTAGTTTAAATTTTAAACATATATTGAAGTTTTAAAAATATTTGATGGTCTTTCCCCTTCAAGTTATCTCCATATTTCATCGCATTTATATTTGCACCAAAATAAAATACTGTAAAGGGATTAACCTGGTATGTAAATAAAGGATAAATCCCAGTTAAACCTTTATAATATGTAAAAAATAGTCTTGTAGAAATTTTATCTGTAAAACTATAATTTAAACTACCATAAAGAAGAAAAACATCAAGTATTTTATCTCTATACCTTTCTAAGTAAAATACTTGCTGCTCCGCCCCCAAAATTAAAATAAATTTTGTAAATCTTAAACTGAAATTACCTGTTAAGGAACTACTGTAGAGCAAACTATCCATTTGATAAAATATCTCTTTTCCCTCTATATAATTAAGGTAAAAAGATAAAAATTTGAAAGGAACCCCATAAACCCAGAAGGAATAGTAGTAAATATCATTAAATCTTGAAAAGTGAAGAAAATAAATGTTAAATATGTTTCTATTCTCCCTTGAATATTCCCCACCAAAAGTTAATTGTGAAAAGGAAAAACTGGATTTAAAACCTAAATTTATCCTCTCATTCTTAAAAACCCTATCAAAGTTTTCCTCATTTAAATATTTTGTCCAGAAATTAATTTCAGTAAAACCGAATCTGTTTGGATAAAAGCGAGGAGTTATTGAAATTCCTTTTACCCTGAAATTATTCCTTTCTATAAATCCAATATCTGAACGAAAACCTTCTGAATTTTCTTTATAAAATAAAGATAAAGATAAATTCCTGAAAACAGAACTAAACCATAAATAATTTGCATAACCAGAAAACTTTTCCCCATCAAACCTATCCGTATAATCTTTAAAATTTATTCCTATACCTCCAAATAAACTTGTATCCTCAGGCTCCTTAACATAAGAATATCCTCCCTGATACTCTATCGTATAATGCTTTAAAAACCTTATCCTTGTATCAAACCCAAAAATTCTTCCAAAACCATTATCAAAAGAATCTTTCTTTACTTCTCTATCTCCTATTAAAAATCCTATATAAGATTCTTTATTTAAAAATTGTGAGCGTAATCTTAAAAGATTTATAAAACTTTTTTTATCACTTCCAAAACTAAAACTTGCATCCTCAAAGGGTAAAACATAAGGGGTATTTTCATCATAGGAAGAAAGAAAGTATAAATCAAATAAAGAGAGTTTTCCTATAAGTTTTATCGCATAAAGGGGATTATTAACCATCCTTGTATAAAAAAGATTTAAATCACCTGTCCTAACAAATTCTGAACCCTCCATAAATAACGGTCTTTTCTCAGGATAATATAAGGCATAAGTTGTATTAACATCTATCTGTGGAATATCAGTTTCTATCTGGGCAAAATCAGGATTGAGTGAATAGTCTAAAACTAAATTCTCTTTTAACCCTACTTTTCCAGATAAACCAGCATTAAATTTAACATTATCATTTTTATATTCAATCTCCCTTAAACCATTCTGAGAACTTATTATATATGGGATTATATCGTATCTTTTTTCTTTTGAATAAATCCTTTCAGGAATTATAATTTTTACCCCCTGGGCAAAAGTAGAAGGATTATCTCTTGAAAGGGAAGGGAAAGAATATATATAAACTGCTTCTCTTGGTCTAAGTCTAAAAAATACAAATTTCCATTCCTGTTTTTCTTTACTTTCAAATCTTAAAGATGAAAAGGGAATTTCAAATTCTGAGGACCAGAAAGAATCAGAAATAAATGATTTAACTTCAAAATATGTATCAAAGGAAAAATCTTCCATACCCCGAGGTGGTGGCTCTTTTTTCCCATCAAATTGAACACCAAGGGGATTTGTTGCAAAAATATAACCTTCTTCTTTTCCGTATGTATCAATAAAAATAAATACCATATCATCCATTGCAAATTCATCCCTTTTTGTTAGAGTTTTCCTAACTGTTTTCATATCATCATAGCATTTAAAGGCAATGTATAAATTACTCTCATCGTATCCAAGATAGAGTTCAGTTTTAAAGGGTGGGGTTCTTCCTTCAACTGGCTGAGATTCAACAAATTCACTAATTGGGGAAACTCTCTTCCAGCCTTCCTCGGAAATCATCCCATCAATTATAATTTCACCGGTTTTAAACTTCTGTGGATAGATTAGATGAAAAAATATAAGGATAGAAAAGTTAAGCATATCAAACCTCCTTTTGTTTTTCTAATTTAAAAATTTTGTTAAAATATTTTTCATATTCTTTACTTTCATGCATAACCATAATTAGAGTTTTATCTTTGGTCCTTTCTAAAATCTCATTGAATATTTTTTCTTTGCTTTGAATATCTATATTGGCAAGTGGTTCATCAAAAATATAAATGTCTGCCTCTTTAAGAAGAGTAATTAATATTTCAGTCTTTTTCTTTTCACCCGCAGAGAAATATAAAGGGTCTTTATAAATTTTATCATTTAATTCAAATTTATTTATAAGGATTTCAAACAGTTCTTTTTTATCCTCTTTAAAATCTATATTATCCTTTATATTTTCTGGAAAGGTTAAAACCCTTTTTTCTTCTTTTCCAAACCCTTCAAATTCAATCAATCTTTCTATATTACCTATTGATTTTGAAAG
>CBFGJO010000052.1:0-3807 GCA_965649125.1 Caldifarciminota bacterium
TGGACAAGTGCAACACAGATACCACAGCAGTTTGATATGGGTGGTTCCTGTTTTCTTGGTGACACAATTTATCTTGTTGGTGGTTATAATAGAGGTGCAAATGCTCCATGGACACAGGTTTTGAGGGGGATAATAAATAATAGCAATCCTGACCAGATTACATGGGAATGGATAACAGACCTGCCTTATCCAAATATTCTAAATGCAGCCTGTGCATTGCCAGGAAAGATTTATATGATTGGTGGATTTATAAATGCTCAGACTCCTACAAACAGGGTATGGGAATATGATATAGCAACAAATACATGGACAGAACTTCCAACTTATGTTGTTTCCATTGTGAGGAATAATTTTGCATGCATAAGGCCACAGGTAGGAAATGTAGGTGCAAGGATATATGTTGTTGCAGGTGATGCAAATGGTGATTGGGATCCGCCAAACAATTATTATTATTATCTTGAGAGGGCAGTTGGAATTTCTGAAAAAAGATACACGGAAAAACCTTATATTTTCTTTGTAAGTCCCAATATTGGAAAGGGAGAATTTTCTATTTTCTTCAATTTAAAAGAAAAATCAAATGTTGATATTTCAATTTACAATATCCTGGGACAGAAGATAGGTGATATTTATAAAGGTGTAAAGGAAGCTGGAAACCATGTGATTAAATATAATGCTAATTTAAATTCAGGAGTTTACTTTATAATTCTAAAGACTTCTCAAAATTCTAACTCTTACAGGATTATAAAAGTTAAATAATTTAAATAAGGGGTGGTAAAAAGGTTTATTCCTTCCACCCCTTTTTTATTTTATAATATTTTCCCAAAATGTTCCTTTTATTCTTCTTATAAGTTTATTTTTAATTTCTTTATCATTTATTTTTATAGAAATATTTTCTATTTTTGAATTAAACCATTTCGTAAAATCTTTTTTATTTATGATAAACCCGTCAAATCTTTTACCCTCTTTATCAATTTTTCTTACAATAAAATATCTATGTTTTGCCTCTATTATCTCAGGATAAACTTCAAAAATGTGCATCTTCTTCAAATAAATACTATCAGCAAAATAGAAAAAAGAAGGAGGCGGTGGTGTAGCTTCCTCCTTTTTACTTAGATCCACATAAAAATAAAGAGAATCTTTTGAAAAATTTTCTCTATTGTGATCTTTTATTTTTTTAAAATATTCTTTTGCAAGACTATATCTCTCTCTCTGGTATTTAATTGTGTCAAAGAAGAATATATCTTCAATAACCCTTGAAGCAAGAACCCCTTTGACAAAATATTCAATATAATCTTTTTCCTTATCAAATACTTTTTTGATCTTTTGAAGAAGTAAGGGAGCCTTTGTCTCCCTATCTATTCTCTCTTTTTCCATTTTTAAAAATTTTTCCTCTATTTTAAAATTCATCTCGCTTTCAAGTAATAATATTTTTAATTTTTTTTGAATTAAAAGCAGAACAATTTCTTCGTCCTTATAATCAGGGTTATAAATCCTCTGGATTTTCCTTTCTATTTCAAATTCTTTTCTATCTATCTTAATACCTTCTATCTCAAAGATATATCTTTTACAAGATAAGATTAATAAGGACAAAAATAATATTTTAAAAAAATTCACCAATTAAATTATAAAGTAAAAAAACAAAAAATTTAAAACATTTGACTTTGATTTTCATTATCCTTTATTATAATTTTATTAAAAAGGAGGTCAATATGAGTAAATTGTGGAAAATATTAGTAGTACTGGGAATCATAGGCAGTCTGATCGCATCTCCAAATGAATCCGATTTTTCAGGGGCGCCCGCTATAAATATAAATTCCACAATGCTTCAAAACAATACTATTTATCAGGGAACATGGATTACAAAGGCAAACCTTCCATCTGCTAAATATTATCATTCAGTAGCAGTTGTCGGAAATAAACTCTATCTTACAGGTGGAGGAGATTATACTGCTCCAACTACTGATTGCTGGGAATATGATATTGCAACAAATACATGGACAACAAAGGCAGCTATGCCACAGGCAAGAGTAAGGCATGCATCTGCTAGTTTACAGGGTAAGGTTTATGCAATTGCAGGTTATAATGGAAGTGCAAATATAAACCTTGTTCATGTATATGATCCTGTTACTAATAGCTGGGCATCTGCGGCAAATTATCCACAGGCATGTCAATTCTTAACTGCGGAAACCTGGAATGACCAGTATATATACGGAATAGGTGGACAATCAACTGTCTATTTAAACACAATATATTATTACAATCCTACATCAAATACATGGACACAGGCAACCGCTATGCCTGTGGCAACAAGGTCTCATGGTTCAGGAATAATAGGAAATACTTTATATGTATGGGCAGGATATAATGGTGCATTCATTCAAAACTTTCAGATAGGGCAGATTAACCCGTCAAATCCTGCACAGATAACATGGACAAGTGGACCACAGTATCCTGTTCAGGCTTCAAGAACTACTGGAGATGAAGTTAATGATCCATCAACAGGCTGGGTCTTGATAGGAAGTTGTGGAAACCAGAGTGGAACCCCTACTCATCATCCATATTCATACATGTATGTTCCAGGGGCATCTTCATGGACACAGATTCAGGATAAGCCAACAGTTTCAGATAACGCAGATCATGGTGTAGGTGTTAACAATGTATTCTATATGCCAGGAGGATATAACGGAAGTGCTGCATCAAATATTTTTGAAGCTTACGAATTTCCACAGGCACTTTCTCATGATGTTGGTGTTTTTGCAATTCCCTCACCCTCAGGAAATGTTATGATTGGCACTCCTGTAGATGTTATTGTTACTCCTAAAAATTATGGTCAAAATCAGGAAACATTTTCATTACATGTTGAAATAAAGGACCCAAATAATGTTATTGTTTTTTCTGATGATTCATTAAATATTACCCTTAATCCCGGACAAACAATTGATATAAATTTTGGACAATGGACACCAACACAATTTGGAACTCATAATGTGAAAGCATGGACAACCCTTTCAGGTGATCAAAACCCTGCAAATGATACCCTTTCTCAAAATTTTACAGTTTCGGGGTGGGGTTCATGGACACCATATACACCGCCAGGTGCAAATTTTGATAGGTTAACCCATGCGACAGTTTATGACCCTGCTAATGATAAGATCTATATGATTGGTGGGACACCGAATGGGCAGACTGGTTCAAATGTCCCTTATATTTACAGGTATGACCCTGTTACAGACACATGGACAACAAATCTTGCAAATATGCCAGATGCAAGGGGATGGATACAGGGAGGCTACTGGAATGGAAAGATTTATGTTCCAGGAGGATATACAAATGGAGGAGCAAACTCAAATACATTTTATATATACGATATTTCTTCAAATTCATGGACAACTGGTCCTGCTTTACCAGAGGCGCGTCTTGCATACGGGCTTGCTGTATGGAATGGAAACATATATGTTATAGGAGGGGTAAATCCTGCTTTAAATGCAGGCACACAGACAGTTTATAGGTTCAATATTGCAAATAATCAATGGACAAGTGCAACACAGATACCACAGCAGTTTGATATGGGTGGTTCCTGTTTTCTTGGTGACACAATATATCTTGTTGGTGGTTTTAATAGAGGTGCAAATGCTCCATGGACACAGGTTTTGAGGGGAGTTATAAATAATAGCAATCCTGACCAGATTACATGGCAATGGATAACAAACCTGCCTTATCCAAATGCTGTAAATGCAGCCTGTGCATTGCCAGGAAAGATTTATATGATTGGTGGATTTATAAATGCTCAGACTCCTACAAACAGGG
>CBFGJO010000053.1:0-3413 GCA_965649125.1 Caldifarciminota bacterium
TTGTAATAACATCCTGAGAATAAAGATTTAAAAAGAAAGTTAAAATTATAATTTTCTCATCCTTCCCCCTTTTTCTTTTCTTCATATTCTTCACCCTCTTTTTGATGACAGGAGGAACATTTTTCCTCTATAAGAATTTTTCCTCCATAAATTTTAAATGAAATACTTCTATGTTTTCCATGACAATCAAAACATTCCAATTTATTGAAATGGACACTTTTTTCAAAATTCTTTACAACATCAGGATGACAGGAAAGGCAAGAAGATTTTGGAAAAGAAGGGTGCGGAAATTTTTCAAAATCAATATGGCAATCTTTACAGTTTAATAAAAGGTGAGGGGAAATTAAAAGAGAATCCTTAATTAAATTTGAATGACATTTTAAACAATCACTTTTTAAATTTACATTAAATAAAAAAAGGCTAACCGTGACAATCCTTACAAATCCTGTAATCAACCTGAGTTTTTTTATGACAATCAATACATTTAAAATCATTTTCTTCAACATGTAATTTATGATTAAATTTACCAATCTTTGTTTTAAGAATTTTATTATAAACATTTTTATGACAGAAATTGCAATCTTTTTTTACAGTTTCCTTATGATGGCAAGGGATACAGCCGTTTTTATCAAATTTTAAAACCTCTCCTTTTGGCTTCTCATAATGGGATCTATGACATTCTATACAGTTTAAATTCTCTTCATCTAAATGTGTTCTATGGGAAAAGTTTATATCAAAAATTAGACCTCTTTTATCCTCAATACCCTGATGACATCTCATGCATATCCTTTTTCCCGGGCTATACTTTATCCATGGTAACTCAAAATACTTATTTATTTTTCTCTCTTTTAAATCTTCGTTTATAAACTCAATTGCCTTTTCAAGTAACACCTGTGAATAATCAATGTTATGAACTCCGTATCCTTTTTTAACAAGGTCAAAATTAAAAATGGCATCCTTTAACTTTTGTGAATTTTTTGGTAAAATATTTTCTGCTTCTTCAATTATCCTCTTTGTCTTTTCTATCTTATCCTGAATGCTTTTTTCCCACATTTTATAAATCTTATAATAGGAAGCACCATGACAGTTCATACATGAAAATGCACCAGATGTTTTTACCCCATCCCCTTCTATAAAATGGCAACCTTCGCATCTTATACCACTTATATACATTGCAGAAGGCATCGGTGGAACACCAATTCCTCCTATTCCCATATACAAATCCTTTTGCGGGGAATGACCTTTAAGATGGCATGTAATACATGGAGTTTTTACAACTGCCTCAATATCCTTTGGTTTTCCATGATATATCTCTTGGTGACAGGCAATACATTCAACCTTATGTCTTGTAATATGGTTTTCATGGAGATATTCAACATCTTTATACTTTTCAATTCTTTCTGGTTCATTATGGCATGAAAAACATCTCTCTCTTAAAACCTCTCCTTTTCCTTCAATTGAATGGGAATGACAAAAAATGCAATCCATTTTGTATCTTTCAACATCTTCATGGTTAAATTCAAAACCTGCCTTTATAATCCTTGCGGAAGTAATGCCATGGCATAACCTGCAATCTGATACATCTTCACCTATCCTTTCAACCTCTTTAAAATGACATAAAAAACAGGTTGTCTCTGTAACTTTTATATGGGCTCCCTGAACAATCTGGGAATGACAGGAAGTACATCTTAACTTCTTTTTTCTTCTTAACTCTGTTAAATGAGGTGTATGGTCAAATAAAACATTTTTAAAAAGTGTTTTACCTGATAAAAGCCTTTTATCATGACATCTAAGACATGCTTCATCTTCAATCTCTGTCCATGGATTTGTTGAATATGTACCTGTTATATACCTTGCAATCATTGCAAGAGCCTCATACTTTTTCCTTATCTCAGAGGTTATACCAGGAGGAATATGACATTCAATACAGGGAACTTCATTATGAGATGATGTTTTCCATGAATCATAAAAGGGTTTCATAACATGACAGAAGCCACAGAATTTTGGATGAGAGGTTACCTGAATTAAAAAGAAAAATAGAACTATTCCTGATATTAAAATAAAGGAAGAAATTATGAAGAAAAGCCCAAGTTTTCTCATCTTTTTCTCATGTATATTATAACAGAAATAGTAAAAAGAATACAAAGCCAGAGGATCGGCAGAAAAAACTTCCTCGTTTCAAAAAGTTTTTTTCTTCTTATTCCTTCTCTTTGAATTTCTTCTGCTATTGATTTTGATTTTATGATAAAGCTCTTTATTTCTTCCATAGAAAGAGAATGGGAAACAGGTTTTGCTTCTAAAAGATATGTTTTTGCTTCCTCTATTCTTCCTAAAAAATCTTCCACATTTAAAGGAATACTTTTTAATTCCCTGATTATTTCTTCAGCCTTAACTATTTCCATTTCACAGGTTATAAACAGTGTATATATTTCTTCTGCTATCTTATAATTCTTTGAATCTTTTGAATGACACAAAGTGCATTTTTCTTTCCAGAGGTTATAAGATGTTTTTTTTACATAATGGTTTTCATGGCAGACTTCACATTCTCCATATCCAAATTTTTCCCATGCTTCTTTATGCTTACTCTCTAAAAAATATTTCCTTGTTTTAATATGACATCCCCCACAAACTTTTTCAATATTCGCAAGCCCCGGAGGGGTAGCACCATGAGTTCCATGACAATCTTTACATGTTGGTGAATTTGAATTTCCTTCCCTTATTCTTTGAGCATGAATCCCGAGATTGTATTCAAGAACAACATCAGAAGAGATATTATATTTTTTCATCATATTAAAATCACTATGGCATTCACCACAAGTAAGAGGTAAATTGAAGAAGTTCGTCTTAGAATTTCTATTAGTTGTTGGCAAAATCAAATGAAACCCATGACAATCAGTGCATATTGCAACTTCTTCATTTCCTTTTAAGAATGCTTTACCATGCTCTGAAGTATAGTATAGAATTTCCTGATCAAAAGGAAGCCCATAAGGTTTCATATATTCTGGTGAACTATGACATCTTGAACAAATCTTTAAGATCTCTTTTCTCTTTGGTTTTCCTATAAATTTATCTGAGTGTGCTTTTTCAATATCAAGAGAATTTGGGTTTCCACCATGACATTCTTTACAACTTATCCTTTCACTGTAATGGATGCTTTTTGTATATTCATCCCTTATTTCTGAATGGCAGATTATACATTTTTCATCTAAAACAAAAAATAAAAAAAATAAAATTTTCATGTCTTATAAAAGCCTAATATTCCAGTGATTAAAAGAGTTATAAAAATTATTAAAAATATAAAAAAGGGGACTCTTTTTCTGTAAATTGGCAGTTTTCTGCTTTTATCAAGGAATGGTAAAATTAAAAACAGAAGAAAAATTAAAATAATAAATGGACCAAAAATTTCTTTTGGT
>CBFGJO010000054.1:0-3268 GCA_965649125.1 Caldifarciminota bacterium
AACTTTTGTTCCCTTTGAATATTCTGAATCTATTTTAATTTTCCCTCCCATGAATTTTAATAAACCCCTTACAATTGAGAGACCTATTCCAAGATGACCTTTAAAAAGATGATAGTTTGTAACATAAAATGGTGTAAAAATTTTTTTAATATCAGATTTTGGGATACCCGTTCCAGAGTCAATTATTTCTAAAACAATACAATTTTTTTTATTTATATTTATTTTTATAAGACCTGACTTGGATATAGAAACCTTTGAATTATCTATCAATTCTTTCAATATTATATTAAGATAATTTAGATCAGTACCTATTTCTAAACTTTGAGGAGGAGAGTATAAATTTAAATCAAACAGAATACCATCTTCTTTTTCTCTCTCTAAAAAATTATTCAAAAAATCAAAGAGATTTATTTTTCTACTATTTATTATAATTTTACCATCCATTATATTCTGCAAAATTAAAAGCCTTTCCATCTCTTTTCTTATGAGTCCCTGATTTTCCTGAGTACTCACTCTTTTTAAAAAATCGAACATATAAATGGGGAACATAATTAATAAATTATTCTTATTCTATTTCCAATCCCCCTTTCTACATCAATTTGAATATCATAACCAAGTGTTTTAAATATAATTCCAGAAAGGGATAAGGGTTCATTTATATCCTGCGGATCTAAAATTAATTCACAATCATTTTTTGTCAATCCTATTCCAGAATCCTCAATTACCATCTCCCCCTCTCTGAAATATATGTTCATATATCCCCTTATCCTGTTAAAAGAAATGAGGTATTTGAATAAATTAAATAAAGCAACTTTTAAAAGTGCTTTATCTCCCTCACATATAAATTCCTCTCTTTCTATATTAACTTTGATTTTTTTTCTTGTGATTTCAAAATCCAGAGTATCTAAAGCTTCCCTTATGGTTTCCACTATGTTAAGTTTATGAAGAGGTTCTGTTAAATTTTCAATCAATTCCTCATACCTTTTAGACTTCAATATTGCTGCCTTAATGTTTATAACTGGAAGAATCTTCTTTGTGAAATTGTAAGCAAATTTTATATTTCTTTTTAAATAGAAATAAAGAGTAAGGGTTGAAAGATAAGTTAAGAAAATACTCATTTCAGTACTAATATCCTTATTGGTATAGACTCCTAAAACACCTATTTCTTTTTCTATAAGAGTTGAATAAAAAAGGGATAATTTTTTATCTTTATATTGAATCTGTTTTATATTTTTTTTAATTTTATTCCTGCATAAATCATCATAAAAAAAGTCATCCATGAAAAAAGAAGAAAAAATAGAGTTAACTGGTAAAATATCATCTTCAAAAAATAAAAAGAAATAATCAAAATCTTCAATAAGTAACCTTCTTATTGTATAGTGAAGAATTTCCTTAAGATGCTCCTCTCTTTCACAATTAATAATTTTAAAAAAAGTAAAAGTGCTTAAATCAAAAAAGGTATAATAGAAATCTGATTTCTTTTCAAGATTTTCTGAAAGAACTTTATAATTTAAAAAAAGAGAGAAAATTGGATCTTTTTCAAGGATATTCTTTTCCCACCCCTCAAGCTGAAATAATAATTTCTCGCCTTCCTCTAAACCTTTTTTAAAAGAATCCTGAATTCTATTCCTTAATGCATCCTCTCGCTTTTTTACATAATATGAAAAAAGAAATGTTATTAAATCCTCATATTTTTTGTCCAGTTCACCCTCTATAAAAGTTTTTATACCTCTTTCATCAAAACTTTTTTTAATTAAAATATCATTAAAGGGGGAAATTGTTATTTCATATCCATTTGTTCTTATATTTATAGTGGCATCAATACCTCCTTTTTCAAGAAAATTCTTTATGTATTTTAAAGCCTCCATTTCGCTTTTCAAATTAAAACAGTTTAAAATTAATTCCTCAAATTTCATTTACATTTTTAAGGGCTAATTTATCAATCTCAAGTTTTAGTATATCCCTTGTTTTTTTCTTTATATATATATCATAATTCTGAGGATATTTTACTGGAATTGTAGAGGGGTCCCTTCCTTGAGATGCAAGTTTAAGGATCTCAAAAAACTCTATTGAGTAATTTCTTTCAATGTCATAACTTATTAAAGCCCCCATTATAGTATGATTTTTCTCAAATCCAAAAACAGGTATTTTAAGATTTACCAGTTCCTCAATAAAGTATCTTGCAGAATTTTCATCCAGGGTAAATTCACAGGGTAAAAGTAAAAAAAGATCTATACCGCTTAATTCCGAAAAAGCTTTTTTAACCTGCTTTCCCTGAACGAATACAATTTTTAAATCTATATTAAAATTTTTTGAAGTTCTCCTTAATTCATCCACATAGTTTGATTCCGAGTATTCATAGGGAAGAATCACCCCGACTCTCTTTGCCCATTTCATAGATGATGAGATTATTGTAAAAAGGAGGGTAGGGGGAAGTCCGTATCTTAAACCAGTACCTGTTATAGGTATCTCATAGATTGGATTTTTTACATATCCTACCACACAGGGTTTATCCCAATTGTTCTTTTTATAGAATTCTAAAGCTTTCTCTCCCAGTAAGATTATTAATTTGTAAGCCTCAATACCGTTTTTAAAATCCTCAGGTTTTATGAAAATTAGCTTATCCTTTGATATTTCTTTTATCTTATTGTTTATATTCTCATCACCTATTCCGTCTATTACAAGGATTTCAGCCCAAATCTTACCCCCTATAAATACTAAGCAGAATAATCTCAAAATTATTTTCCTCATATTAAAATTTTATAGTATTATATTAAAAATTTCAAAAAAATTATGAAAGTATTAATTTTAATTATTTTAACTTGGGATCTTATTTCCCTTTATGATTATTATTCAAGGAGGTTAAAAAATACACCAATTCTAAACAAAAGTTTGAAATTTAATATTAATTTATTTAATTCTTTAAACTTTGAGGTTAATAAAAGATCTTCCCTTTTTGATTTTTTTTTCTTTTATTATAATTATAGGGAATTTAATTCTTTTAATTTTAGGTTTGCTCTATTTAAAAAACCGGTTGATACAATTATAAGTTTAGAAGGATTTTTCAGAAAAAGTGGCAATTATATAGGATACTTTGAAAACCTCAAATTTAATTACCTTATCAATTTTAAAAATATTAATTTCTCTCTTAATTTAAAACTCCCCTTATTTATTGAAAAAAAATTTAAGGAATTTTTCTTGATAGATAAAGAAATAAAAGGTGATTTATATTTTGAAAAGTTAAAAACTGGTTCAGGTATTAAATTTT
>CBFGJO010000055.1:0-3151 GCA_965649125.1 Caldifarciminota bacterium
CAATGTTGAAGTTTTTCTTTTAAATTCTCCATCTACAGGTGTTTATGAAGTTGCGGTCCTCGGAGCAAATGTTCCAACAGGTGCAAAACAGCCATACGCCATAACTGCTGCAGGAGATATAGAGTTATATGTAAAAACAAAGGAAAAGGAAAGAAAATTGAAGGAAAAGATTATATCAAAAGGGATTGTAAGAGAAAATGCAGAAATATCATATACGATTTCATCAAAAGGTTTTGTTGTTTTAAAGATATACGATATTCAGGGAAGGGTTTTAAGGAAGATAGTTGAGGGTGAAAAATCTCCTGGCACTTATAAAGTGATATGGGATTTAAAAGATGAAAATGGGGTCAAACTTTCAAAGGGAAAATACTTTTATAAACTTTTCGTAAACGGGAGAGCATATACAAAGGACTTCATCATTATAGAGTGATTTGAAATTTTTTATATTTTTTATAACTCTTTATCCAAGGATAGAGGTTTTTCCAAGAATTTTTGAAGCAGGAAAAATTACGGAAGGTGATAGAATAATTGCTGAATTCAAGATTAAAAATAAAGGTGATGCAAGTTTAGAAATTTTTGATTTAAAAACCTGTTGTGGAATAAAAGCATTTATTGATAAACTGAAAATTCCGCCTTCTGATTCATCATTTTTAAGAATTGAAATATTTTTAGATAATCCGGGTGAATATGAACAGGAAGTACTGCTTATTACAAATGACCCTTATGAGCCAAGAATGAGACTTAAAATAAAAGCAAATGTTTTAAAGGTTCCGAGACCGGATATTGAAACTGAAGAAATTGTAAATATAGGGGAGTGCCTCCTGGGCGAGAAAAAGGATACATTTATAAATGTTTATAATAAAGGTGATGCTGATCTAATCCTGCTTGAAGTAGAAGGTAGTGCAAGTTGTGAAATAGTTTCAAAATTGCCTATTACAATAAAACCAGGAGAAAAAGAAATTTTAAATATTGAAATAGAACCAGTAAAAGAAGGGATATTTGAAGAAAATATAAGGATTGCAACAAACATAAAGGGGAAAATATTTCATTTTATAAAGATAAGGGGAAATGCAAAAGCAGAAAATTTTTCACCCTTAATTCTTTTTAAAAACGATACACTGATTTTGATAAACAAAACGAGAAGAGATATATTCATAGAAAAGGTTAAGGTAAAGGATAAAATTTTTTTAAAGGGAAGAATTTTGAAAAAGGATGAAAATATAAAGATAAATTTAAAGGGAATAAAAAGGGGTGATTTTGAAATAGATTTTAAAATCCCTAAAATTCTGGATTGAAAAGGATTTTATTTTTAATAGAGAAAAAGGCAGAAAAAATAGATGATAAAAAACTCCTTATTTATTTTATCTCATTTTTATATTTAAGATTAATCCTTGAAACTGCATTCTCTTACAATTTAAGGATTGGAGGAAAACTCGTCTTTTTTGATTCAATAAGGATGTTATTCATTGACCATCCAATTTTCTTCTTTAATGCAGCTCTGCTCGTTTCATTTTTAATTTCAATTTTTTCAGGTGAGAACGAAAATAAAATTTTAAAAATAGTTCTTCTTTTCACTCCTTTAATCCTTATGCCTCCATTATACGATTTTATATTCCATGGTGGAGGAGCAAGATATTATTATCTTTTAAATCCTGAAGAAGTTTTAAAAAATCTTTTGAAAGGTGAATGGGTTACCTATTCCCTTGGATTTTCAAGGGGACAGGTTATAGAGCTTGCACTTGTTTCTTTACTTTCATCTTTATATCTATTTTTAAAAGGTAAAAAAATAAAAGCAATCATTTTCCTTCCGATCCCATTTTTATTTATAATTCTAATAGGTTCACCATATTTCCTTTCAATAAAATTTCTTGGTAAAAATATATTTGATGATTCAGGCTTCCTGTATTATAGCCAGGATAAAATACTTGTATACAACATCATAATCTTAACTTTTCTTTCCCTTTATTTTAAAAAAATTGATTATATAAAAATTGATTTTAAATGGGTTCCTTCCTCAATTTTCATTCTATTCGGATTCCTAACTGCATATCAGAAAATAGATTTCCCAAGTCTTATTTTATTTGACTATCTTTCACTTCCATTAATGATTTTAATTATATTTATGGAAAGAAAAAATTATCTATCAATATTTTTATCAATATCAACAGCAATTTCCCTTGGTCTTACCCCTTTTATTCTGTTTATCCTTTACTTTTTATTTGAAAAGGTGGAGATAAATAAAGGGTTAAAGGAGTTCATAATTTCACTTTGTCTTTTTTATGCAGGTGCAGGATTTTTCTTGAAAACAAGGGCTCATCTTTCCTATCCCTTTTATTATCCATTTTTTGTTTCGGTTCTATACGGAATTTTTAATTCATTTTTTTATAAATTCAGGTATATCCCCCTTTTACTTTTGCCTCTTGGATTTTTCTTAAAAGGTAAAACAATCTTTTTAAGTATGAATCCTGACATAATTCAGGAACTTGAACAAAAATATAGTTTATTAAAAGACCCTGCATACCTCTATGATTTATGGAGTTTTTATATGGGTAAAGGAGATTTTAAAAAGGTAGAGGAAATAACATTTTCATTAAAATTTGAGTATTCACCATCAGATTATTATGGCAAATTAGCAGACCTTTATCTTTTAAAAGGGAATTTAAATGAAGCAGAAAAATTTGCAGAAAAATCCCTGCCATGTGGAAACCCATTTTTCCTTTTAACACTTGGACACATATACCATATAAAAGGAGATGATAGAGCATTGAAATACATAAAGAAAGCACATTCAATGAAGTTAAACCCTGAAAGAAGTTTTTTCCTTTTAATAAGTGAATATTTAAAAAAAGGTAAAAATAAAGAGGCATTAAAAGCACTTGAAGAGATGAGAAAATTTGATGAAAAAAGCCCGATTTATAAAATCCTTTCCCAGGAAATTTTAAAAAGTTTAATTAAATATTAAAAAAGGAGGATTTATGGGGAAAAAGATTGAAAAAATAGCCTTAATATGTATAACAGGGACTTATATTTTCTATCTACCATCTCTTTTATTTTCACAGGTTCAAGATACAATATTTGCGTCAAAATGGGATGGGATAAGGGTTGAGGGGTTTATACCTTCTCCTCCACCTACAAAGATTGATTCTTTTAA
>CBFGJO010000056.1:0-3023 GCA_965649125.1 Caldifarciminota bacterium
TGTAATATAAAATATAAAAGGCTTCATCAAAAACTAAATCCCCTCTTTCCCTTTCAAGATAGTTCATAACCTGTGTTAAAACCCTTTTTGCCTGGTTAGCCTTTAAATTCTGATAATGCCTTAACCCCCTTTCATACATACCTAAAATATGATTTTTTGCCCTCTCTTTTAGCCAGCCTTCTGCAAAACATTTATCTGTCCTGTCAATTAAATGATAAAAACCTGAATCTGAAACTAAATAAGGCGAACTACCAGGTGTTCCATAATACCTTCCGGGTGGCAAATGACCAGGAACAACACTCTTATAAACCTTACCAGGCCCATACGGGGTTAAATCATCATAGCCAGGGAGAGGTAACTCCGGCACTTCACCATATGGAAATTCTGGAGGTGGCGCGTAACCCTCTAAATATGCATCACCTATATCAGGTAAAAGGGTTGCTCTAAATGAAAAACCTGATAGGGAATCACCAGGTAAAATATCAAAAGTGGAGTCCCATGTACTCCAAGGTACCGTAGGTTTACATCTTCCAAATTTAATAAACTCATTCTGCCAGGCAGGCACAGGAGCAGTTTTATCCCATATTTCAAGAGTATCAGAGAAATCTAAAAGAGGAATTTTAAATCTCCAAATATTTTGTTCACTTGTTTGAAGACTCTTTATTTTATATTCAAATTTAAAATGGGGAATGGTATCACCTGTTGTATCATAAGAAATAGTTACTTTTATTACAGCATCTATCTTGTTCCTGGGAATAATTACAGGCTCCTCTCCTTTTAAAAATGAAATTATAAAAAATAAGAAAATTAACTTTTTCATATTTCACCTCCTGAAAGTTATATGATAACAATTGGATTCAACGCGAAAATAGCCTTCGAGATTCAATACCCTTTCTTCTAAAACTCTTCTATTTACCATTCCAACGACCTGTCCCTGTTCGTTCACTACTCGTATTGCTATATCAATATCTTCGCCCAATCTATGGGTTCTATGAGGTGGTGCCCAATTCCCATCTATATCAAAAAGTCCTCCGTAGGGTAAAGAAATATCATTTATACAAAGTATATGTCCAGTATAAAAATAATAGCCTTCAGCTACAGCAACTAAATTTTCATAAGCATTTTGATTAATCCAGTGATTATTATCAGGTTGCTGACATTCAGGAGGGTTTGGATTCCATGGTTTAGGGGGTCCATAATGCAGGCATGTCCCACCAACTTTTAGCCAATGTCCCCCAGTAGGAAATAAGAAAAGTCCTGGAACCCTGACAATCAAATCACTTGATACAGTATCACTTGGCGAAGCAACATTTGCACATGCAAAAATTCTTTCCTCACCACCAAACGCACTCGCAGTATAAGTTGTTGTAAATATACCATCTTCATTTGTAAAACCTTCTCTCTGGGTAAACTCACCAAAAGGGCCTCCCTGAGCATTGTTTGGATGGTCATGACCACCACTATATTCAACTCTCCTTGCAAAAACTCTTATGGGATAATTTCTAACAGGTAAGTTACTTCCGGGTCTTGTTGCCCTTACAATTACATTTGTTCTACTTTGAGCAACTGGAATACGGGCTGGATAATAAGGCATTACCTCAGGAAACTGAAGTTCTATTGTGAGAACAGGTCTTCCAACTACAACCTCTACGGATTGAGACATAGTATTGCCTGAATAATCAGTGATTGTTGCAGAAATTCTAAACCGTTCACCTTCATTTGCACCAAAATCAAAGGGGACGAAAAAAGAAGCCCCTTTTTTCTTGTGAGATACATGAAATGTTGTATCCCATGCAGATTTTTTTCCTGTAATTGAACTCACTTCCACAGCCACATTTCCCCAGTGATTTTCCAACACATAGAGATTTATAACCTCTCTACCAATAACAGTATCACCCTGCTCAGGATATATAATTTTTAAATAAGTAAAATTATCTTTTACTTCAAAAGTGTCCCTCCTTAAAAAATATCGTGGTCCATCAATGGGTTTCCTCCATAATTCTACATACCATTTACCTGGGAAAAAAGAGGATTCATAAAATTCATTATAAGAATAATTAATTGTATCTATTTCCTCCCGCATATCACCTTCTTATTGAAGTTTATAATAATACAAAGGTGAAAGTCTTGTCAAGTCCATATATAATCCTGAAACTTAGATAGATAAAAAATAATAAAGGGAAAAAAATCGGTATTAAATTTTCAGGCTAGGCAAGTTTAAAAGATTATGAACAAAAATTAGATTTTTATAATTTTAAACATCTTTTTGAATTCATCCAATTTTATTTCAATAAAATAAACTCCTTTTTTAAGTTCATTTATTTTAAATTTATGTATACCTGGATTAAGTAAACTTTTAATCTCTTTTATCTTTCTTCCTGTTGCATCATAAATTCCCATTGAAAATTTTCTTTTTTCTTTTAGAAAAAGTTTTATCTCCGAGAATTCCCTTGAAATTACATCTTTTAAAACAACTATTTCATCAAGATTATCATTATATCCTTGCGCTCCTCCTTTTGCATAATCACCACTTGGTATCCAGATTGGCTCAAAATAAACTTTACCTTTTGTTGAATCATCATAGAAGTCATAAATAAAAAGACTTATTGAATCCTTATTTTCTGTTCCCCAAAAGTTCATTCTTGCATCTATATCATAAATTGTATTGTTGTATAAATTATAAATTGAATTGAAACATATATAATTATGTCCATTTTTTAATTCTGGTTTCGCATTTTTATCAACATAAATCCCTATTTTATTATTCATTATATAAGATTTATCAATGTTTAAACGAGATGTGCCTTTATAAAGGATGCCAAGATTATTTTCTTTTATTTCTCCTTCTTTTACATGACCTTTACCTTTTAAAAGATAAATTCCTGTATCTGAAAGAAAAATTTTTGAACTATCAATTTCAAGTGTTTTCCCATTGAAATAAATGCCATAAATTGAACTCCCTATTTCAGAATTTTTTATCTTTAACTTCTCATCTTTTCTTAAAAAACTTATCCCTTTATAAG
>CBFGJO010000057.1:0-3022 GCA_965649125.1 Caldifarciminota bacterium
CTGCATCAAAAGAACTTTTAAATCCTCCCCTTATCTCTAAAACCTCCTTTATATTTGAAGTGAATATATAATCAATTTGAAGAGATGTTTATAAGGAAATTATAATTAAAAATAAAAAATACATATGAAGAGATTTTATAAAGATGTTATCTCCTTGTTTTTTTTCTTTTTTTTAACTATTTATATATTTAATCCTCTTTTTAAACTTTCCTTAAGAAAAAATATAATTGGTGATTTAGGGGACCCTCTTTTAAGTCTTTCTATTCTTAAACATAACTTTGATAAAATTTTAAGTTTTGACTTTAAAAACTTTTATGACTTTAATATATTCTATCCCTATAAATTCACACTCGCTTTTTCTGAAAACCTTATATCCACCTCCCTTTTGCTTTTGCCTTTTTATACGCTTTTTAAAAATGCCATTCCTTTATATAACATTTTTATTATTTTAAATTTTATTTTTTCAGGTTTTTTTATGTATCTTTTATCTTATCACCTAAATAAAAATTTTATGTCTTCTTTAATAGCAGGAACTATTTTTGCTTTTGCCCCTTTTAAGTTTGCCCACTTAATTCATTTACATATTCTCTCAACAATGTATATACCTTTAATTTTTTTATTCCTTCACAAATTTTTTGAAAAGAAAAAATTAATTTTCTTAATTTTATCTTCTTTTTTCTTTGTAATCCTCTCAACAGCAAGTGGAAATTTAATGATTATAGTATCCCCTTTTATACTTATTATGTTTTTCCTTCATATCCTTAAAGAAAAAAATTTTAGGAAGAAATACCTTATAGCTCTTTTAACCTTTTTATTTATATCTTCAATATCTATTTTCCCCGTTTATTACCCATACTTAATAATTGAAAGATTATATGGATTTAAAAGGTCCATAGATGAAATTCTCAGATTTTCTCCACCATCAATAAAAGTTTTTTTTGTACCTTATAAATATACAATAATAGGCAAATATTTAAACAAAATAATAGGAGAATCAAATTGCGAGTTATATATGGGGATTGTTCCTCTTATTTCAATTCTTTTCACAGTATTATTTCTCATTAAATTTAAAAAAGAAATCAGTAATTCTAAAATTTTATATTTCCCTTTATTTTACCTTATAATGCTATTTTTAAGTTTTTTTCTTCTTTTTGGACCAAGATTTTTCCAAATAAAATTTTTAAAAAACCCTTTTTATTACCTCTTTTATAATTTCTTTCCTGGTTTTAAGGGATTTAGGACCCCACCAAGATTTTTCCTTATGTTTCTATTCTCGTCCTCTATCCTCATATCCTACTTCTATTCTTTATTTTTTAAAACAAGAACTCTAATTCTTCTGGAATTTTTAATACTTCTTGAATATATCCCATTAAATATACCTATTGTTAGAATGGCATACGAGAGTAAAATCAAAGAAGTTTATAAATGGATTAAAGAAAAAAAAGAAGAATTCGCTATAATGGAACTACCTTTAAGGGAGGCAAGATACTGGGATGTGCCGTATGGAATTGATAAAGGATTTTTTTATGAGTATTTTTCAGCCTATCATAATAAAAAAACATTTAATGGTATCAGTGGGTATATGTCCCCTCTTTTTGAAATTTCCAAATTTTTTAGAACTGGTAGACTTATCCTTCTTGCTAAAACCATAAATATAAAATACCTTGTAATCCACAAAGATGTTTATCGCGATAATCCTCATATTTTTGGAAAAGATAGCCTCCCCAAAATTATATCAGTAATTGAAAAAAATTATAAAGATGAATTAGTTAAAGTATTTGAAGATTCCATATCAACTGTATATGAACTCATCTTCCCCAATAAAAACTTTAATCCTGATAGTCTATTTATAAAAAATTATAAATTTGAGATATCTCTGACAAAAGAAAAACAAAAAGGAAAACTAATCTTTAAATATATAGGTGATAACCCCTGTGTTCTTTTATATGTTAATACAATTTATCTGAATTACTTTAAAAATGGAAAACTGATTCATAAACAGAAAATTTATATAGATCCAAAACATAATAACTTTTTACTAAAAGGTGAAAGTTTTTCAAGAGAAATTAAATTACCAAAATTAAAAAGTGGTGAATATCTTGTTGAAATCACTCAGGATAATAAATTAATTGGTGAAAGTAATTTTTTATATTAAATCACCTATTTCAATCATAGACAGATAATTCACTACCCTATTTTTAAAGGATTCTTCTGCACCCTCTAAATTGGAAAGTAAATAGGATTCAACATACATCCTTACAGCCTCTTCCCTACTTAACCCCCTTGAAGTCATATAAAAAAGTTTTTCCTCAGAAAGTGGACCTGAATTTACCGAATGGGTGCACCTTAAATCATTTGACAGAATTTCAAGAGATGGAACAGGAAGAAAACTTGCACTACTTGAAAGCAAAAGGGCATCACCCTCAACAAAGGCATTTATTTTCTTTAAATTTTCCTCAACCCTTGCAAGACCATAAAAACAAACCGTTGATTCATCAAGTAAAATACCCCTTGAATACTCCTCACCACTTGTATAACTTTTCCTAAATATAAGGTCATTTCTCAAACTCAAAAAATTCCTCTTTTCACCTATAAAAACATCCTTAACAAGGACTCTTGCTCCTTCACCTTCAATAAAAACATACTTATCAACCTTTGAATAGGGATTCCTGAAATAGGCAGAATATACCTCTGCCTCAGAATCCCTTCCCAGAAACAAAAATAGTGAATTGAAAAGATAGGAAATGTTTGAATTATGGAAATTATGTAACTTTAATTTAGAAGCATCTTCAAGAAGAAAAATAAAAAGATTATGAGAAAAAAAGTTTCCCTCATTTTCCTGGTTAATTTTAAGTTCTAAATAAGAGGAATTAAGTTTAAAGATATAGGTCTGAAAACTGTAAGTAGAATTTGAAGGAGAAACTGAACTAAACTCAAATCTTTTTTCACCATTATTTAACGCAAGAAAAAAACCACCTGTGGGAAAAATAAAATGGGTTGCAATAAGCCTATCTTTTTTTAC
>CBFGJO010000058.1:0-1868 GCA_965649125.1 Caldifarciminota bacterium
GGGACGGAATAAGAGGTGCGTGTTTATGACCCTTATGTATCAAAAGAAAATTCATTTATAAGATTTATATGGGTAGAAGATTCTTCAAAGATTTATTCTTCCTATACATTTTCAGGAAAAGATATTTCAGAAAAAGAGCTTATTTATGATGGGAACTTTGACAATTTAGTTTTTGGTGAAATAAAAATTCCATTTGAAAAAGAAATTCTTTTTAGTGATTTTTCAATAATGTCACCACAGATTTTATTAGAAATTTTTATATGACAATTGATACAGTGGATATTTCAGGAATAATTCTTGGAATGATTGAAGAGGATGAGAGGTTTAAAAGGATGATTGAAGAAGGAAACAAAAGGCTTGAAAAGATAATTATAAAGATAGATGAAAGCACAAAGGAAATTCTTGTGGAAATAATTAAAAAGGTTTAATTCAAGATAAAACTCTGATTTTATTAAAATTTGAAAATTCTCTTTTAATTCTCTTATAAAATATTTATGAAATTAATAAGGGATTTAATATTATTTTTGTTTTTTATAATAATTCCAGTCTTTTTAATGTGGTATTCTGTGTATACACTTATTAAAAAGGGGAAAAGATGAATGCTTCACATCTTGCCATCTGGATAACTTTTGTATTTTATCTTATTCTTTTGATAATAATAGGTTTTATAGGAGAAAAAAGGTATTCAAGAACCTATGAGGATTTTGTTGTTGCTGGAAAAAATCTTGGTAAATGGGTTACTGCAATTTCTGCTTCTGCTTCAGCTGAAAGTGCCTGGTTAATTCTGGGTTTATCAGGTTATGGATTTGTTCATGGTTTTGGTTCATACTGGATTGCACTTGGAGGGATTCTTGGCTACTTTTTCAATGCAATATTTATAATTTCAAAGTTAAAAAGAGAAACAGATTTATATAAAAGCCTTACAATTTCTGATTACATTGAAAATAAATTAAAAGATAATAGCCACATTTTTAGAGTTTTGTCTTCTCTTATTATTATTTTGTTTATGACTGCTTATGTGGTTGCTCAATTTACAGGTTCTGGTAAACAGCTTGAAGGGATGGGTCTTACAGATTATAGAAGGGGTGTTTTTATAGGTGCTCTTATTATTGCGATTTATGTTATTCTTGGTGGTTATGCAGCTGTATCTTACACTGACCTTTTGCAGGGTCTTATGATGGTTTTTGTTCTTACAATTTTCCCCCTTATAGCAATTTTTATTGCTGGTGGTCCCTTTGAATTTCTTAAAAAATCTTCTGAAATTGGGCTTACACAACTGTGGGGACCAAAGAATTTTTCCCTTTTAATTATTGGCTTTTTAATAGGGGAGGCAATTGGAATTGCTTTCGGTTACCCTGGAATGCCCCATGTAATCATAAGGTATTTTACAGTTAAAGATGAGGAGGAAGGTAAAAAGGCTGGGTTTATTGCTATCACATGGGCAATTTTATCTTACTTTGGTGCCTGCACACTTGGAATAGCAGGTAGAGTCCTTGTGGAAATGGGAAAACTAAAAAGTCCTCCTGATCCTGAAAAGATTTTACCTTTATTTACAAGTACTTTTCTTCACCCTGTTTTGGCAGGTATAGTCCTTTCTGCTGTAACTGCTGCAATAATGTCAACTGCTGATTCGCAGTTAATGTATTCTTCAACCACCTTAATAAACGACTTCTTTCTCACCCTTAAGGGGAAAAAACCTTCTCAAAAATTTCTTGTATGGGGTACAAGGTTTTTAATACTCATTCTTTCTCTAATAGCTCTTATTCTTGCTTTAATTGAAGTTAGATTTATTTACAGATTTGTTTTATATGCCTGGAGTGCTCTTGGTGCTGCTTTTTCACCTGTTATAATTCTTTCCCTTTATGATA
>CBFGJO010000058.1:1878-2862 GCA_965649125.1 Caldifarciminota bacterium
ATTTAATAGATTTGGGGCAATATCATGTCTTATAACTGGTCCTCTTGTTACTTTCATATGGAAGGATGTTTTTAAATTTACAAAATATCTTTATGAACTATTTCCTGCTTTTATAATAAGCTTCTTGGTTGGTTTTTTTGTGAGTAGAATTTTTAAGGAAAGGTGAATAATTTTAATTTTTTATGAAAATTTATATAGGGTTATGTGCCTCTCCTTCAAGAAAAAATTACTTTGCTTTTTTTAATACCTGTGAAATTCAGGAAACATTTTATACTGTTCCAGGAGAGAAAAAGGCTTTGAATTTGAGAAAAAAAATAGAAAATTTAAAAGATTTTTATCTTTTTTTAAAAGCACCCCAGCATATAACTCATCCATTTTCTTCTCCTACTTATAGAAGGTCAAGAAAGGATTACGGTAAAAGGGAAAATTATGGTTTTTTTAAAAATACAGAGGAGGTTGAAAGAGCATGGGAAGATGTAAAGAATTTTGCTGAACTCTGTAACGCTACGGGAATAATTTTCCAGACCCCTTCTTCCTTTAACGAGACAGACGAGAATATAGAAAATATTAAAAATTTTTTTAAAAATAAAAAGGGCTATTTGTTCTTCTTGGAAGTAAGAGGGAAATGGAAAGAAGATACGCTTAAGGAAATATTTGAAGAATGTAAAATTTTTCAGGCAGTTGACATTTTTCATCAGAAAGTAATTATTAATAACCCTCTTTATTTAAGGTTGCATGGAAGAAAGATGTACAAATATAAATTTAATGAAGAAGATTTTGAAGAGATTAAAAAAATTATAAAAACTTCAAAGGGAGAAGTTTATATCTTATTTAATAACATATATATGTGGGAAGATGCTCTGAGATTTAAAGATTATATTTTAAAGGAGGAATTTTGAATGGGAAATTTCTTCGCAGTTATAATGGCAGGTGGAAAAGGTGAGAGGTTGTGGCCACTTTCAAGGGAAAAAAAACCAAAACCTT
>CBFGJO010000059.1:0-2828 GCA_965649125.1 Caldifarciminota bacterium
TTATCTGCTCCACATGCCCATCCCCAGTGGGAAGAAGCTGTTGAATCACTGTAGAAGAATCTAAACTGGATTGAATCACAGGGCAATTGGCTTGTTAAATCAAAGGAATCTGTTCCTGCAGAACTTGCCGTATAAACTTTAAGTTCTGTCCATTGCGTCCATGAGCCACCAGAAAATTTCCTGAAATGTGTTCTCAATTTTTCACCTGTTTGATAAACCCGCAAGCCATAACCATATTTAAATTTAAGCTGTGTAAATCCTGATACTCCTATTGGAGGTGTCCATAGTTCTTCATTGTAATTTATAACATTACTTCCTGCATCATCATCTGAATAATATGCATAGGCAGTTCCATAATTTGGAGGAGTGTATGAGCCCAAATCAGAAGTTGTACCTGCTGTCCATTTATATCCATCGTTATTTCCATCTATAACTGTCCAGGTTGAAGGAATCACACCTTGCTCAAAATTTTCTGATAGTAATGTTATCCAGCCTCTTGAGCCTGTTTTTGGAGTATATGGATTTTTTATCTGTATCTCCGCTCGTATTGGTTCACTTTTTTCCTTTACTCCTTTATTTACCAGGTCTATATTTCCTCCTGCAAGGAGCCCTATTCCTATAAGGCTCCCTATCACCACTTTTATTTTTGACATAATTCACCTCCTTCAAATAGTGGATTATTTTAAATCATTTATAAATCAAAAGTCAAATTATATTCTAAAATTTCTAAATTCCTTATTTTAAAAAATGCTTTAAATTTTTTATTTTTAAAAACAAATGGTAGCCAGTACTTATCATCAGGCCACATCTTATCATATGGAATATTATTTATATCAAACCAATAGGGGATGCATTCATCTGTTTCTTTTGGATTTCCCTCAAAATCGCTTGATTTAAAAACATAGACCTCCCACATTCCTTTTTCATCATCAAAATTTATCTTTCCACAAAAATGAACATTTTTAACCTTTAAGCGAGCCTCTTCCTTTGCTTCCCTTATAATACTTTTAACTATATCTTCTCCTTTTTTTATTCTACCACCAATACCATTAAAAAGACCTTTCCCGTGTCCTTTCTTTTTATAAATTAAAAGGACTTTATTTTCCTTTAAAATATATAAAAGGGTTGCCCTAATCAAGATTTTCTATTATTTCTTTTACCTTTAAAACTATTTCTTTTGGTGTTGATGAACCGCCTGCAACCCCAACAGTCTCTGCATTTTTAAACCATTCTTTTTTTATCTCTTCAGGCTTTTCAATATGATATGCCTTTTTTGAATATATCTTTGAAATTTCAAAGAGCCTTTTTGTATTTGATGAATCCTTACCACCAACTATTATCATAACATCACTTTCTTTTCCAAGCTTTATAATACTTTTCTGCCTTAAATTTGTATCAGGACATCTTGTATTAAAGATTTTTACTTCAAAAGCCTTTTCTAAAATTCTATTTACTATGTTTAAAAAAATATCTTCTCTAAAAGTTGTCTGGACAACTATCCCAATCTTTTTTTTATTAAAATTATATTTAAGAACATCTTCCTCCTCTGTAATAACAATTCCCTTATTTTGAATATAACCCAAAACACCCTTTATCTCTGGATGCTCCTTTTTCCCTATGATTACAACATCATAACCCTCTTCAAATAATTCTTTTGCTTTATTTTGAACAATTTTAACATATGGACATGTTCCATCATAAATTTCTTTTTCAAACATTTTTGCCTCTTCATAAATAGAAGGTGGAACACCATGTGCCCTTATCACAATCTTTTTACCCTTTATCTTTTTTATAGAATTTGCTATCTTTATTCCTTTTTTCTCAAGCTCTTTAATAACTTCTTTATTGTGAATCAAAGGACCTAATGTAAAAACTTCTTCACTTTCTCCAGTTGCTTTTAGAGCAATCTCTATTGCTCTTTCAACACCAAAGCAAAATCCAATAACTTCTGCAATTTTCACCTTCATAAAGTTTAATTTTAATATAACCTCTTGACAAAATTCAAAAGAAAAAGTATTTTAATAAACTTTAAAAAGGAGGTGAGAGCATGAAAGAAATTACAAGATGGGATCCATTTAAGGAAATATCAAGTCTAAGGGAAGAGATTGACAGGCTCTTTGACTCTTTCTTTGGAAGAAAATTTTTTCTTGCTGAAAGGGAACATATATTTTCTCCTGCAATTGATGTTGAAGAAACCGAGGACTCTTTCATAATAAGGGCAGAGGTTCCAGGAATGAAAAAAGAAGATATAAAAGTAACAATTGATGAAAATGGATTATCAATTTCTGGTGAGAGAAAAAGGGAAAAAGAAGAAAAGGGAAAAACATACCATAGAATAGAAATTTCTTATGGTAAATTCAAAAGATATATCCCATTCCCGAAAGAAGTTCAGCCTGATAAGGCAAAGGCAAAATGTAAAGATGGGATTCTTGAAATAGAGGTACCAAAATCTGAGAAGGCAAGACCAAAGGAAATTGAAATAAAGGTTGAATAAAAAATAAAGATTAGAAAAAGCCGAGCAAAAGTTTTAGAAGAGCCTTTTTTAATTATTTTTTCTATTTTATAAATCTTCCTTGCGATTTTTGATTTTTTAGTTAAATCTATTCCAATTTCTTTTGAGATAAAAATTAGGATAAATATTAAAAATACTCCTTTTAAAAAGCCAAAAATTCCCCCTAATATTTTGTCAAGCCAAAGAAGTTTTATATTTTTGAGGAATTTTTTAAATATAACACCTATAAAAAAAAATAAAAAATATATGAAAAGAAAAGTTATTATATAAGAAAATATTTTTGGAAAATGTAAAATATAAGAAAAAAATAGCCCAT
>CBFGJO010000060.1:0-2793 GCA_965649125.1 Caldifarciminota bacterium
TACTTAAACAATTAAAAAAATTGGGGGTTTCCTGTGATTTTTCAAGAACACGGTTTACAATGGATCCTGATCTTTCAGAGGCTGTTATTGAGGCTTTTGTAAGACTCTATGAAAAGGGACTCATATATAAAGGATTTTACATAATAAACTGGTGTCCGAGATGCACGACTGCGCTTGCAGATGATGAAGTAGAACACAGGGAGATAATAGGTAAATTATATTTTATAAAATATCCACTTAAAGAGGGAGGATTTATCACGGTTGCAACAACAAGACCTGAAACAATGCTTGGAGATACTGCTATTGCAATAAATCCTGATGACAGAAAAAATAATCATCTTATTGGTAAAATAGCAATCCTACCTTTTGTTAATAGAGAAATAAAAGTGATTGGGGATGAAATAGTTGACCCTGAATTTGGAACAGGATGCGTTAAGGTAACACCTGCTCATGACCGCCTTGATTTTGAAATTGGAGAAAGACATGGACTTGAGAAAGTGATAGTTATGGATAGATTTGCTAAAATGAATGATAACGCTGGAAAATTTAAAGGACTTGATAGATTTGATGCAAGGGAAAAAATAGTTAAAGAATTGGGAGAAATGGGACTTTTGCTAAAAGTAGAAGAATATAAACATTCAATAGGTGAATGCTACAGGTGTAATACAATTATAGAACCTTATTTATCAGAGGAATGGTTCGTAAGAATGTTACCACTTGCGGAAAAGGCAATAGAAGCGGCAAAGAAAAAAGAAATTGTATTTTTCCCTTCAAGTTATGAAAAGAATTATTATAACTGGCTTGAAAATGTAAAGGACTGGTGTATTTCAAGGTCAATCTGGTGGGGACATAGAATCCCTGTTTATGAGTGTGAGAAATGCGGTAATATAATGGTGAAAAGAAAGGCACCTAAGCAATGTGTAAAATGTAAATCTAAAAAAATAAAGCAGGAAGATAGGGTTCTTGATACATGGTTTTCTTCATGGCTATGGCCATTTTCAACAATGGGATGGCCAAAGGAAACAGAAGATTTTAAAAAATTTTATCCAACAGATACACTTGTAACAGGTTGGGATATACTATTTTTCTGGGTTGCAAGAATGATAATGGCTGGTATTGAATTCACAGGTGAAGTTCCATTTAAGAATGTAGTTTTAACAGGAATGGTAAGGGATGAGAAAAGAAGGAAACTCTCAAAGAGCCTGGGGAATTCACCTGACCCACTTGATTTAATAAGTAAATATGGGGCTGACGGTGTAAGATTTTCTATGTCCCTTATAACTCCTGAGGGACAGGATGTACTTTTCTCCGAGAAAAAGATGGAGATAGGAAGAAACTTTGCAAACAAATTATGGAATGCCTCAAGACTTTTGTTTTTAAATTATGAAAATGAAATATCTTTTGATGAAAATAAATTGTATATTGAAGATAAATGGATTCTTTATTCTCTTGATGAACTTATAAAAGGTGTAACGAAAGACCTGGAAAATTTTATCTTTGTTGATGCGGCATGGAAATGTTACAGATTTTTCTGGAATGAGTATTGCGATTGGTATCTTGAATTTATAAAGGATAGATTAAAAGATAGGGAAAGAAAAAAATATGCCCTTTATATAGCCTTTTATGTCCTTGAAAAATTCTTAAGGATTTTACATCCTTTTATGCCTTTTATCACCGAGGAGATATGGCAAAGGTTGCCCATCAAAAAAGAAAAAGAAAGTATAGTTATCTCTGAATGGCCAACCCCTTCAGAGTATCCCTATAAGGAAGAATATGAAGATTTTGAATCCATTAAAAAGATAATAAGTGTAATAAGAGAAATAAGAGGGGAATACAATATCCCTGTAAATCAGAAACTTAACCTTTTTTTAAGATGGTTTGGGAGTTTATCAAAAAAGAATGTATTTATTGAAAAAATAGAAGAAATAAAAAGACTTTCATTTATTAATGAAGTAGAATTTATAGAGACACCAATAAAAAAATGTGCATTTGCATCCTGTGAAGGAGTGGAAATATATATTCCGATTGAGGGAATAGTTGATATTGAAAAAGAAAGGAAAAGAATTGAAAATGAGATTGAAGAGTTAAAAAAACATGTAAATAAATTAAAGAAAAGACTTATGAGTGAAGACTTTGTAAGGAAAGCACCAAAAGAAATTGTTGCACTTAATGAGAAAAAATTGAATGAATTTAATGAAAAAATTGAAAAATTGAAAACTTACCTCGAGCATTTATGAGCATATACAAGTTCAAAAATATGGAAAGTTTTATAAAGGAAATGCCTTTACAGATAAAAGAGGGGGTTAGTTTAGAGGTAAATAATAGAAAAGAATACGGGGAGATAAGAGGGGTTGTCTTATGTGGAATGGGTGGTTCAGGTATTGCAGGAGATTTACTTAAAAGTATTTCAAATATCCCATTTTTTATATTCAAGGATTATAAAATTCCTGAAGTGTACATAAATGAAGATTTTCTGTATATATTTGTAAGTTATTCTGGAAATACAGAAGAGACAATTTATAATTTTGAAAAATTAAAAGAAAAAAAGTGTCTTGTTGTTGCATCAGGTGGGAAATTACTTGAAAGAGCAAAAGAACTTAATATTCCTTTTATAAATCTTCCGCAAGGGTATCCACCAAGATGTGCATTAGGATGGATTTTTTCCTCTATTTTTTCATTCTTAGAAAAATATTTAAAATTTGAGAAAAGAGATTTAATTGAAACTTCAAAATTTATTGAGAAAAAGATAAAAGAGTATTCAAATGAAGAAGGAAGAGCATTTGATATTGCTTC
>CBFGJO010000061.1:0-2558 GCA_965649125.1 Caldifarciminota bacterium
CTCCTTTTATCCACACATTTATCCACAAGTTATATTTACTATTTTTAGTTCAAAATGAATGATTTTTTTATATATCCCCAAATTTATCCACATACCCTTTTTCACTAATTTTTTAAACCATTTCATTTTTAAAGATAAAAATTCTTTCATCTCTTTTTAAAAAATTCTAAGGGGAAAAAAAGAATATAAAGGAAAAAAACTCTTTAAGTCAAATCTTACTTTTGAATTTTAAAATTTTATCTATTTCCTCTCTTGAGATTTTATGTTTTATAAAGCCAATCTTTGCTTTTGCATAGATATCCTTCCCGAGATAAAAACATGGTTCATAAACTTTTAGGTTTGGAATTCCCTCTTCAAAAAACTTTTCTTTTTCATGGGAACCAACAATTTCCCCGATAAATAAAAAATGGTCTCCTGTCTCTATTTCCTCTTTTAATACACACTCATAGGAGATAAAGGCATCCTTTAAAATTGGTGTTTTTATCTTTTTACTCTCTTGAGTTTCAATATCAAATGTTTTTATCTTGTCCATTTCTCTTCCAGTTATTTTTCCGAAGATTCCAAAAAGAAAACTTTTTTCAAAAGGGATAAAGTTAACAGTGAACTCTTTTGCCTCTTTTATCAAATTATAAGAATACCTTTTAGGGGAAACAGAAATTGCATAAAGAGGCGGGATAGCCGAAAGTGCTGTATGCCATGCAATTGTTAGTCCATTTAATTTTTCCCCTGATTTAACCAAAACTATGCAAGGTATAACAGGGTAAAAACCATACAGGTTAAAATTTTTTTCTTTAAATTTTTTCATTCCTCCTCCATTTTCCCTACTATAACAATTCCCAAATCTTCTTTTTTAAAATATTTTTCAATCAAATAAGGCAATTTATTATAAGGAGTGCTTTTTAAAATTTCAAAAATATTAAATTCATATTCATATCCTACATTAAGGAGTTCATAAAGACTCATAAAGTAGGCTTGATTTATTCTTGATTGATTAAATCTCAAAATTCTTCCATAAAAAGAAGATAATATTTTTTCAATTTCTTCAGGTGATGGCGGATTATTTTTTATTTCTTCTATTATATCAAAAACCTTTTGGAGTACTTCTTTCCATTTACCTGGTGATGTTCCTATTTCTATTTCAAATAATGAAAAACCATCATAATCAGATACACTTGCGCCAAGTCTATAAGAGGCGCCCATCCTTTCCCTTATTGTCTCCTGCATTTTCTTTGAGATTAAAAGGGAAAATAATTTTAAAGCAGGATTTTCCTCATTTTTTAAAGGTGGTATTATTCTTGCTATTCTTATGTAAGTTTCTTTTGAATTTATATTTACTTTTTTAATGAAACCCTTTATTTCTATCTCAATAAACTCAGGTGGAAAAGACATCTTATTTATTTTTGTCATGTTTAAATATTCTTTTATTTCATCAAAACCAAATGGCGAAACTATAGCAATTATCAAATTGCCTTCTGATAAAAAACTGTTATAAATTTCTTTTATTTCATTTAAATTTAAATCCTCTATTTCTTTTTCATTTCCAAGGAGAGGCTTTGAAAATGTTTTACCTTCAAATAAATTTTCCCACAAAATTTTTTCAGAAAGATAATAAGGATTTTTTTCCTCTCTTTTTGAAAGTGAAATCAATTCATCCTTTACACTTTTTAAATCACCCTCTTTAAAATCCAATTTTTTTAAATTTTCGTTCAAAATTTTAATTCCCTTTAAGGCTTTTTCTTTTGGGATCTCAAATCTTATATAAATAAAATCCCTTCTATGGTAATAATCATCAAAAGGAAGATAAGGGTCATCATAAGTTTTTATTCTTGCTCCAATTCCTTCAAGTTCGCTTAAGTTTTTGTATAAAATTCTGGAGATAATTTCAGATGCTCCTTTTCTTTCAATCATATTTCTATTCTTAATCAAAATATTCATTGCAAATATCTTTGAATCCGGTTCATATTTGAATAATATCTTATTACCCCTTATAACCTTTCTTTCAATTTTATAAGAAATGGATTTTTCATAACTTTTTCCCCCTTCTTTTATACTTGCAAATCCTCTTCTTTTTTCAAAATCATAATTTTTTAAAAAGTTTTTAAACTCTTTAAATCTTGCTCTTTTTATTCTTTCATAAATTTTTTCCTCAAAATCAGGACCTCCAAATGGCACATAATAACTTTTGAATATTAATGCATAGGTATAATTTTCTTCATTATAAATCCTTTCATAAATTAAAGAATTTTTTGCATCTTCAAAATCCTTTTCTTTTATATCATCAATTATTTGTTTTAAAAATTTATCTATTTCATCAAAGATTCTATCAGTTAAATCCTTTTCATAGATTGCATAAAACTTTAAAATTGATGCACCCATTTTTGCAACATAGTCAAAATGAACTTCCTCAATTCCTTCAAATTTGTTCTTTATCTTTTCTTTTATTTTTTCTGAATTTAAAATTTTATTTAAGATCAAAAAGTATTCAGAAAAATTTTCATTTAGCAATGGTGCATTGAATCCTATTGTTATATAATTTTTTGTAAAATCACATCTTTTTT
>CBFGJO010000062.1:0-2515 GCA_965649125.1 Caldifarciminota bacterium
AATCTTAAAAGGGTGGGTGCATTTGAAGTTTCAAAAGTTTCTTTAATTCCATTTATAAATGTTCCAATGAATATATTTAAAGGTGCTCTTAGAATAAATTATTTAATTCCTTCTAATTTTGATAAATTTTCATTAAGGATATACGATATAAATGGAAGATGCATAAAGGATTTAAGCAATTCTCTTTTAAAAGGAAAAGAGGGCAATATAGTTATAGATAATCTTTCAAAGGGTGTTTACTTTATAAAATTTAAGGCAGGTAAGTATAGGAAGGATTTAAAGGTTATAAAGGTAAGATAAAGGAGGTAGTTATGAAAAAAGTGATTTGGATGATAGGGATGATATTATCTTTATATGGAGGTAGTATAATAAAAGATTTCTGTTTCTCTCTTTCTGATTTTAGGTTTCAAAAAATAAATGGGTATGACTATATAACCCTTGAAGGAACTAACTTAAACAAAATTGGTGAACCTTCTTTACCTTATAAAGACATATACTTTTTAATTCCACCATCTGCCGAAATAGTTAAAATAAATATAGTTTCAAAGCAAGAAGAGATATTAAAAGGTGAATATAACATATTTCCTGCTCAAAAATATTTCCCCTTATCTCGTCCGGAAATTTTTGAATTTTCTCCACCAGATAAAAAAGTTTATTCTTCAACAGATATTTATCCAGAAAAACTTTATGAAATTTATCCTTCAGGATCAAAATCAGGATTTAGAATACAGGGGGTTAGAATCTATCCATTAAGATACATACCAAAGGGAAAGAAGTTAATCCTTTTGAAAGAAATTGTGATTGAACTTATCTATGAAGAGGGTAAACATGAAGTATTATCAATTACAGAAACTCAGTTAAAAGAATTTGCACCACTTATTGAAAAATGTGTTGTAAATCCTGAAGATGTTTTGAAATTTTCACCACCAATAAAATATTTAAGACAGAATGAAATTCATTATGCAATCATCACATCCGATGCTTTCTCCTCATCTTTTAACTCTTTAAAGGAATGGAGAACAAAACAAGGGTATATCACAGAAATTTTTACAACAAGTTGGATTTATAACAATTATACAGGTTATGATAATCAAGAAAAAATAAGGAATTTTATAAAGGATTATTTTCAAAATCATGGACTTATATTTGTGCTACTTGGTGGAGATGCGAATGTTATCCCGGTAAGAAATGCTTATCTTCCCTATTATGGGACCCCCTATATCGCAACAGATCTTTATTATGCCGACCTTGATGGCACATGGGATGCAGATGGAGATCACCTTTATGGAGAAATGCTTGTTGACGGAGTTGATATTTATGCGGATGTTTTTGTTGGAAGACTCCCTGCAAGGACAAATGTTCATATTCAGCATTTTCTTGATAAGATATTTACATATGAAAAAAATCCAGCGAGTGGGTACGAGAAAAGGGTTCTTCTTCCATCTGTGATGCTATTTTCCCAGTGGGGGTGGCATGGTAGAGAAGTGAATAATGCGATTAGTGATTCACTTGCAGCAGGTTCAACTGGCTGGATTTTTAGGAAACTTGAGGATCCACCATCAACTGCGACAAGAGATTCTTTTTCACATGGATTTAATTTCTGTCATGGTGCTGCTCATGGAGACCAAGAAGGATGGTATTACCAAAACGGTTCAATAGTTTTTGTCAGTTCACAAATAAGTGGTCTTACAAATGGGACAAAGTACACAATCGTTAATGCAATTGCTTGCCATTCTGGAGATTTTGATGAATATACATGCTGTTTTGCAGAATCACTTTTAACAAAATATCCATCAGGCGCAGTTGCAACAATAATGAATACAAGATATGGATGGGGTTCTTATTCTGGCTTCGGTCCCTCCGAATTACTTGATATAAAATTTTATTCTCATTTTGCAAAAAGGGATATATTTTTAATTGGAAAAGCACATTTTAAGGCAAAAGATTCTTATAGAAATGATATGATTTCGGATACGGTCTGGGCTTATTGTGGATATGAGTTAACTTTATTTAGTGACCCTGCAATGCCTATGTGGGAATCAAGTCCACTTCAAATGACAGTAGTTCATCCTTCGGTAATTCCATTAACAACTTATGATGTTGAAGTGAATGTAAAAACGATAAATAATCAACCACTTCAAAATGCCCTTGTTTGTCTTTATAAACCAAATGAAGTACATGTAAAGGGTTATACAAACTCACAGGGGCAACTTGTTCTTACTGTCTCACCTCAAACCCTTGGAGATATGTATATTACAGTTACAGCAAAGGACCATCTACCCTATGAAGGTATAATTCAAGTTGTTGCTGCTGGTATGCCCGAGGTACCTGTTATTATTTCACCTCTTGATTTTGCAAGGATGCCAGGATTAAATCCAACATTAAGATTTTATTCAACTGACCCTCAGGGAGAGGATATTGAATACAGGGTTAAATGGAGTTTATATCCTGATTTCAGTTTATCAGATAGTTTTACAACTTCAGTATATCCTTCTGGTCAGATTGTTAATTTCAA
>CBFGJO010000063.1:0-2398 GCA_965649125.1 Caldifarciminota bacterium
CAGAAAATGAAGAATATTTTAAAACGCTAATTTTTTCATTTTTAGCACCCATTCTGGGTGAAAAAGAAACTGAAGGAGGTGAAGAATGAAGCACATAACATTAACGATGATTTTTGAGGCATCAGCCCTAAACAGGGATGAAAAAATTGGCGGAAATATCCTATCAATAAAAAAACTTCAAAGAGGAAATAGAACAGTAAGTTTCATTGGAAAACCAGCAATGAGGCATTATCTATTTTCAACCCTTCAAAAATCCTTTGGTTGGAAACCAGCAGAAGTGACCGGCCAGGGGAAGGTGGTTCAGTTTGATATTACAAAAGATGATATTATTTCAAGCCCTGAACTTGATGCTTTTGGGTATATGTATACTATTGGAGAGCAGGCATCTATAACCAGAAAAGCACCAGTTGGGATAACCAAAGCAATAGGGTTGGACCCTTACAATGGAGATATGGCATTCTATGCAAACCATGATTTGGTAGGAAGGGGTTTAAACCAGGGGCTCAATGTAACTCCAAATCCATATAATAAAGAAGAGCATCTTTCATTCTATAAAGTGAGCTTTACAATTGATATGGATAGATTTGGAAAAGATGAGTGGGTAGTAGAAAGTGTGAAATATAAAGATAATAAGCTTTATTTAACTATAAAAGGAAAAGGACTTCAAAAAATAATTGAGAATGTGGAAGAAAAAACAAAGGATAAAGAATATACTATTGCGAATTCACATACAATTAAGATTGAACAAGTAGCAAACAGCAACAAAAAGAAAGTTATCTTTGAAATTTCTGAAGAAGAAAAGAAAAAAAGAATTGAAAATATCCTTACTGCTATCAAAAACGGTCTTTACTCTCAATCAAGCAATGAAGCAAATACTATCCAGCCCTTGTTTTTAGTTGCCGCAGAAGTTAAAGTCCCCACACCAGTTTTTCACCCTTATCTTGAATTAGCTCCAACAGGAAACAAGATGACTTATGAAGTCATAGGACTAAAAGATGCTTTATTTAATGGCTGGATAGAAGGAAAGGTATTTATAATGGAAACAGAAAAAATTAAAATACCAAATAAAGATGAAATTAGAGAAAAATTAGAAGAATCCTGGGATTTTTTAAAAAAATGGGATCAAAAAACAAATCCAAATCTTTAAAAATTCTTAAAGACCTCTTCTGGGATTACGATTTTAAATCTGTGCTTAAAAACTTAGATTCTCCTTTTGTAATTGCGAGAGTTCTTGAAATTGGAGATAAAGAGCAGGTAAAGACATTCATCTCACATATAGGAAAGGAAAAAATAGTCAACTTTTTGACAAATTATGACAAACTTCTTTCAAAACAGTCCTTAAATTTCTGGAGGCTATGCTTTGGAATTGAAGAAAAAACTACTGAAAGAGCATAAAAAGGTGATAGAGAGAATTAAACCAATTCTTGAGGAAGGTAATTTTTATCTTGCAGGTGGAACAGCAGTTTATTATTATCTCTTACACAGGCATTCAGTTGACCTTGATTTTTTTACAGATAAAGATATTGATTTTAGAAAATTTCAAAAATATTTTTCTCCAGAAGAGATAAAATTGATTTCCATTGATACAATTCATGCAAAAGTAGAAGGTGTTAATTTATCTTTTTTTTATTATCAGTATCCATTACTGAAACCCTTACAGGTGCTTGATTTAATTAAAATTGCCAGTTTGGAAGACATCCTCTGTATGAAAATAAATGCTATAATTTTGCGAGGAAGTAGAAAAGATTTTATAGATTCCTATTTTATTATGAAAGCATTAAAGATAAATAGAGATAAGGTAATAAGACTTTTTAAAGAAAAATTTGGCAACTATGATGAAATAGTGATAAAAAAAGCCCTTACTTATTTTGAAGATGCTGAAAAAGAACCAGAATTCCCTTTGATTAAAAAAGTAAACTGGATAGAAATAAAAAATTTTTTCATAAAAGAATTTGCAAAAATATAGGAGATTAAAATGAAGGTTTTAAGAATAAAAATCTTTCAGCCTCATGCACATTATAGAATCCCATTTACCTTTGCAAGAAGGCATACTTATCCCATCCCGCCTTATTCAACAGTTATCGGGCTAATATGCAATGTGCTCGGAATAAAAGAACAAAATGAAGAGAAATTTAAAAAATTAAAAAATGGATTATCCCTTGCTATTTATGGAAGATTTGAATCAATGACAAGGGAGTATGTATGGTTCAGGAATCTATTCGAGAAGTCTCATACTTCAAGATTTGGTTCCGCCCAAAATAGAACAATTGATTTTATCCCTGAACATCCAGGTGGTCAGATGCCTACAAGAATAGATGTTCTGGAAAATGTTAAACTTATAATTTATATAAGACATATTGATAATGACTTTTTGGAAGAAATACAAGATGCCTTCAAG
>CBFGJO010000064.1:0-2386 GCA_965649125.1 Caldifarciminota bacterium
CCGATTATATTATCGTAATCATCCACAAGTCTTTTTATAGTTTTAGGTTCAATGTTTGCTGAAGTTCTTCCGGGAATATTGTATAAAATTATTTTGCCTTTTGTATTTTTTGCTATTTCTCCAAAGTGTCTATAAAGTCCTTCCTGTGTCGGTTTATTATAATAAGGACAGACAAGTAAGAATAGGTCAATACCTGCATTTTCTGCAATTTTTACAAGTTCAATACTCTTTTTTGTATCATTTGTTCCGCATCCTGCTATTATTTTTGTTCTATCTTTTGCGATTTCCTTTGCCTTTTTAAATAAAAATTCTTTTTCTTTTACATCAAGTGTTGCACTTTCACCTGTTGTTCCTGCTATTAAGATCCCGTCAACCCCTTCTTTTATCTGGAATTCTATAATTTTTTCAAATCCTTTCTCATCTATTTTTCCATTTTTAAAAGGTGTCACAAGAGCTGTTATAACCCCTTCAATCATTTTTTCCTCCCTTTTTTAATTTTTTTTTATTTTTAAAAACTATCTTTAAAACATCATCAACATTTTCAACAAAATGAAACTTTAAATCCTTTTTCACATACTCTGGTATTTCCATTAAATCTTTTTCATTCAATTTTGGTAAAATTATTTCTTTAATCCCCGCCCTTTTAGCAGCAAGTATTTTCTCCTTTATCCCACCAACAGGCATAATCTTTCCCCTTAGTGTTATTTCTCCTGTCATTGCAATTTCTGGATTAACAGGTTTATTTTTTAAAAGGGAGACAAGAGAAACAAAAATTGTAACTCCAGCAGAAGGACCATCCTTTGGAACAGCACCTTCAGGCACATGGATATGAATATCGTATTTGTTCCAGAAATCTTTCTCTATTCCAAGTTCTTCATATTTACTTCTTATAATTGAAAGAGCAGCCTGTGCACTTTCTTTCATAACTTCACCTAATTGTCCTGTCAAAATTAAATTTCTTCCTCCTGGCATTTTTGTTGATTCTATAAAAAGTATTTCACCTCCTGTTGGTGTCCATGCCATACCTGTTGCAATACCAGGGATTCCTTCTCTTGCTTTTGTTTCTGAAAAAAATATTGGAGGACCAAGATATTTTTCAACATCTTCTTCTTTTATGGTGATTTTATCAACCCTTTTACCTTCAATAGCCTCAACAGCAATTTTTCTTAAAATTGTCCCAATTTTCCTTTCTATGTTCCTTAATCCTGCTTCCCTTGTATATTCTCTTATAATTTTTCTGATTGCTTCTTCATCAAAAATTATATTGTAACCCAGTAATCCATTTGCCTCTATTTCTCTCGGTATAAGATATTTCTTAGCAATTTCAATTTTCTCATATTCTATATATCCTGGAATTTCAATAACTTCCATTCTATCTAAAAGTGGAGGCGGAATAGTATATGTTGTATTTGCGGTGGTAATAAAAAATACTTTTGATAAATCAAAAGGGACTTCAAGGTAGTGGTCTGAAAATGAATAATTTTGTTCAGGGTCAAGAACTTCTAAAAGTGCAGAGGAAGGATCACCTCTAAAATCAATCCCTATTTTATCTATTTCATCAAGCATAAATACAGGATTTTTACTTTTTGCCTGCCTTATCCCCTGAATGATTCTTCCGGGAAGTGCCCCAACATAAGTTCTTCTATGCCCTCTTATTTCTGCTTCATCCCTTATCCCACCAAGTGACATCCTTACAAAACGTCTTCCGAGTGCCCTTGCAATTGATTTACCAAGAGAGGTTTTCCCAACCCCAGGGGGACCAACAAAGCAAAGGATCGGTCCTTTTACTTCCCCTTTTTTCAAAATTCTTACTGCAAGAAATTCAAGTATCCTTTCTTTAACTCTTTCAAGGTTGAAATGATCCTCATCAAGTATTTCTCTTGCCCTTTTTAAATTAAGATTATCCTCTGTTTCTTTTGACCAGGGAAGTTCAATAAGCCAATCAAGATAATTTCTTACCACTGTATATTCTGGCATACCAGCTGGTATTCTTTCAAGTTTGGAAAGTTCTTTCAATGCAACTTCATAAACCTCTTTCGGCATTCCTGCTTCTTCTATCTTTTTCCTTAACTCCTCAACCTCTTTTGTTTTCTCATCAATTTCTCCAAGTTCTTTCTGTATTGCTTTTAACTGCTGTCTCAAATAATATTCCCTTTGCTCTTTATCAATTTTTTCGCTTATCTCCTCCCTTATTTTTTGGGAAAGAGATACTATTTCTTTTTCCTGTGCAAGTAGCTTGAGCACATTTTTGAGTCTTTCAACAACATCCTGTATTTCTAAAATTTTTTGTTTTTCTTGCGTGGGAAATTGCATATAACCGGCAACAAAATCAGCAAGTTTACCTGCTTCAGGTATATTAAGGGCTACAAGGAGAAAATCCTCAGGA
>CBFGJO010000065.1:0-2360 GCA_965649125.1 Caldifarciminota bacterium
TTGATGCAATTTTTGCCTTTTACCATGACCAGGGAACTGTTCCTTCAAAAATTTTAGGACCTTCAATACATATAACTCTTGGACTTTCCTTTTTAAGAATTTCTCCTGACCATGGACCTGCCTATAATATGAAAGGAAAAGCAGATTATAAATCAATGCTTAACTGTTTTAAATTTTTTGAAAAATATTTACCTTTTTAGGAAAAGTCGCCTAAATTCTATTTTCCCTCTTTAAACAAAAATCTAAGGAGAAAAAGGTGTTATTTAGTTCTCTTATATTTCCCCATCAATTCTCCGTATCCTATTATATGTCCTTCCATTGCTTTTAATACTTCTTTTTTTGTTGCACCTGGTTTTAGATCAAGTAAAGTATCAAGGGCGTATATTTTAAAGAAATACCTGTGAGTGCCATAGGGTGGGCATGGTCCCCCGTAACCCAGTTTGCCCCAGCTGTTTTTACCGTGAACTGCACCATTTTCAAGTTTTTCCAGCGGTTTAATACCAGGGGATAAGCCTTTAATATCAGCAGGTATATTAAAAAGTATCCAGTGGTCCCAGGTTCCCATTGGTGCATCAGGGTCATCGCATATAAGGACAAAACTTTTTGTACCTTCAGGAATTTTATCCCATTCAAGAGGTGGAGATATATTTTCACCGTCACAGGTATATTTAACAGGTATCATTTCTCCGTAATCAAACTCTGGACTTTTTATAATCATTTCTGGATAAACTGTTTTAGAAGTTTTCTTTGATAAACCCCCGAAAATGAAAAAGGGAATAAAAATTGCCATCATTTAAAACCTCCTTTAAAAAATTTTAACTTATATAGCCAATTTTTTTCAAAAAATTTATATCACTTCTCCAGCCTTCCTTTACCTTCACCCATATATCTAAATAAACACTTTTTCCAAGTTTTTTTTCTATATCCATTCTTGCTAAGGTTCCAACTTTTTTAATCTTTTCTCCTCCCTTCCCTATTATAATTCCCTTTTGAGAATCTTTTTCCACACATATTATAGCCTTTATATAAACCCTTTTTTCCTCTTCCCTCCATTCATCAATTAGAACAGCAGAAGAATAAGGAATCTCTTCACCATAAAGATTAAAAATCTTTTCCCTTATTAACTCTGCAACAAAAAATCTTTCAGGCTTATCAGAAATTTCATCATCCTGATAGAGTTTTTCTCCATAGGGTAATTGCTCAACAATAGCCTTTTCCACAATATGAGCTCCGTCACCCTGAGATGCTGAAATTGGAATTATTTCTTTAAATATATTTTCTTTACTGTATAAATCAATTACAGGTAATAACTCTTTTTTTTCTACCGTATCTATTTTATTAATCACAAGAATGGAAGGTTTACCCGAATTTTTAATCATTTCAATCAATTTCCTTTCAATACTTCCAATTTCAGGTACAGGTTCAACCATTAGAAGAACTACATCTGTATCCTCTATGACCTTTTTTACTTCTTCAACCATTGTTTTATGTAATTCATATTTAATTTTATCAAGCATTCCTGGAGTATCATAGAAGCATATCTGATAATTAGGTGTTGTTTTTATTCCCAGTATATTTACCCTTGTTGTTTGTGGTTTTGGAGTTATTATTGAAATAAATTCTCCTATCAAAGCATTTAAAAGTGTAGATTTACCTACATTGGGCCTACCCACTATTGAAACAAAACCTGATTTAAAACCTTTTCTGGATTCCAAATTTTACCTCCTTTTTTAAAGGAAAAACTTCTTTTTCCGTATAATTAAATTGTAAGTAAATATAGTATTTTTTTTCATAAATATAACCTGCATTAAACTTTGTTATAAAAAAATTATCTTTTATAAAAGATGTGCCTTCGGGTTCAAATAATAAATTTCTATAATTAATTTTAAATTTCAAAAAAAGAAGAGCAATATTATCACTAAAATTTTGGTATTTAACAAAAATTCTATTAAAGAAAATAAATTCAAAAGATGTAAGCTCAAGATTATTGGCCTTCTTTTTATAAAATCTACCATTTTCAAAATAAAAAACATCAAAGTAATTATCAAAGAATTTTCTGTAACTAAGTTTTAAAAAAATTCTTTTAAAACTCATTTCCATTTGTGAATAAAGTAGGGAAGTTATATTGCTTTCAGTATTTTCAAAAGTAAAGGGGGTTGTTTGGAAAAGGAATTTATGCTCTCTAATTGAATTAAAAAGATTTACCCTTTTTAAAAAACCTGTTTTAAAAGAAAAATTTTTGTTAAAATACAGGATGTTAAAGGAGGGTAAAACATTTTTCCCATTTAGGTATAAATAAAAGGGTAAATAAAAATTTTTTATTATAGGTTTATAATAAATATAGTAAATAAACTTTTCTA
>CBFGJO010000066.1:0-2219 GCA_965649125.1 Caldifarciminota bacterium
CCATATTTTTCTATGATTTTTTTACATACAAAACATAGGAAATTCCTTTTTCAGTTATAAAAATTCCAGGTCCTCGTGCTTTTCTCCTTATTAGAACATCTTTCTGGAGAAAAACTTTTTGCCCTTGTCCTAATTCTCTCACAGATTTGGTTTTTAAAAAATTTAAAGTTTATAATAATTAAATGGAGGGAAAAAATGGAAGAAAAAATTTATAAAAAGGGAGGAGGATTTTTAATAAGTGAAACACCACCTGAGGAGGTGTTTATTCCTGAAAACTTCTCGGAAGAACAGAAAATGATTGCAAAAACTGCTGAAGATTTTGTAATAAAAGAAGTTTCACCAAATAGTGAGGAAATTGAATCCCAGAATTTTGAACTCCAAAGAAAATTAATAAAAAAGGCAGGGGAATTAGGTCTTTTAGGAGCAGATATACCTGAAAAGTATGGAGGGCTTGGATTAGATAAGGTCTCTTCAATGTTAATTGCAGAAAAAATAAGTATGCACGGTTCTTTTTCAGTTACCTTTGGTGCACATACAGGAATTGGAACCCTTCCAATTGTTCTATTTGGAAATGAGGAGCAAAAGAAAAAATATTTACCAAAACTTGCTTCAGGAGAATATATAGGAGCCTATGCCTTAACAGAACCTCAAGCTGGTTCTGATGCAATGAATATTAAAACACATGCAAAAATGGAAGGAGATTATTTTATCTTAAATGGAACAAAACAATTTATAACAAATGCGGGATTTGCGGACCTGTTTATAATTTTTGCAAAGGTAGATGGAAAAGATTTTGCAGCCTTTATAGTTGAAAGGGGTTCTGAAGGGTTAATAATCGGAAAAGAGGAACATAAAATGGGAATAAGGGGTTCTTCAACCTGCGCCCTTACTCTTCTTAATTTAAAATTACCAAAAGAAAACCTGCTTTATGAAATTGGAAAGGGTCATCACATTGCCTTTAACATCTTGAATATAGGGAGATATAAACTCGGTGTTGGAACAATAGGTGCATCAAAAGGGGCTTTAAAAGATGCTGTTTGTTATGCTAAGGAAAGAGTTCAATTCGGAAAACCAATCGCTGAATTCGGACTTATTAAGGAAAAAATAGCAAATATGGTAACAAAAATCTTCATGGGTGAAAGTATGGCTTATAGACTTGCAGGGGACTTAGATGAATCCCTTAAAGAACTGAATCCTGATTCTCCCCTTTATATGCAGGAGGTTATGAAAAGAATAAGGGAATATGCAGTTGAGTGTTCAATACTGAAAGTTTATGGCTCTGAACTTCTTGATTATGTAGTTGATGAATGTATCCAGATTTACGGTGGATACGGATTTATTACCGAGTATCCTGTTGAAAGATATTACAGGGATTCAAGGATAAACAGGTTGTTTGAAGGAACAAACGAAATAAATAGACTTTTGATTACAGGAATGTTAATGAGAAATGCACTTGAAGGAAAACTCCCTTTATTGAAAGAAATTGATAAAGTTTCAAAGGAATTTGTGAGCTTTGCACCTTCAACAGTTCAGGTTTCTGATGGACCTATCGGTGAAGAAAAAACATTATTAAATTTAATGAAAAAAGTTTTACTCATTTCATCAGGTGTTGCTGCTCAGGTTTATAAGGAAAATTTAAGAGAAGAACAGGAACTCCTCGCTGCAATATCTGATATGATTATTGAGACTTACGCCTTTGAAAGCTCTATTTTAAGATTTGAAAAATTAAGAAAAGAGGGAAAGGAAAATGAATTAATGGGTCTCTGCATAAAGTACTACGCCCCTTGTTTTTTAGAAAAAATAGAAAGTTATTCAAGAAAAATTTTAACAAATTGTAAAAAGGGTGATGAACTTAAACTTCTTCTAACAGGAATAAAGAAATTTACAAAATGGTATAATCCCCAAAATGTTATAAGTATTGGAAGGAAAATTGCTGAAAAAACCTATGAGTTAGAAAAATATCCCTTTAGCATTATTTAAAACTTAACCTTAAAATAAAATGTGACATAAATCACTTGACAAAATAAAAAAATAATGTATAATAAATTAAAGGAGGTAAAAATATGAAAAAGTTTATAATTTTAATGGTATTTTCACAATTAAAAGCAGGAATACTATCTTACTGGGGACTTGATAGGCTAGTCAGTTTTAATTATTCAGGTCACGATAGCATCAATACCCCTTACTTACAATCAGATTCATTATCTTTACCGACAATA
>CBFGJO010000067.1:0-2061 GCA_965649125.1 Caldifarciminota bacterium
AATAATTGTTTCTTTCTCTTTAAAATCAAAAAAAGAAAATTTATTTTATCCATTTTTTGAAATAAAATTCTTTACAAATGGGAAACCCTACGAGTACTCTATAAAATATTTAGAGGATAAACAAATAAAAGATTTACCTCTTTTTTCTTATCCATTTTTTGGCAGAAGTTGGGAGATGGGACTTGGAATTATTAAATGGATAATTTTAGAAAACAGGGAAAATAAGGTCACGATTAAGCCAGAAAATAAAAAAATTATTAATGCAAGTTTTGGATGGGGGATTGACTATTTTTATTTTAGATTATTTTATAAGAAATTTAAAAAAAGTTTCAATGCAAAAATTTTAATATCATGCTAACATTTGGTTTTGAGTGGGAAATATTTGTTTTGAATACAAAACTTCTTCCCCTTGAAAGGGAAGAAATGTTTGATATTGCTTATAATTTAAGAAAAAAAATAAAAGGAACTCATACAGGGCTTGACTTTATACAATATTTCCAATCACCCTTGCTTGAGATAAGAAGTGGTATTATGAAAAATTTAAAACAATGTGAAGAAATTTTGGAAAAAATTTTTGATAAGATAAAAGAATTGAGAAAAAATTTAATATTTTTATTTTCAGGAACATATCCCTTTTCAGGTGATACTGCTGGATTTCATGTCCATATTGGAAGTTTTTATTCCTTTAAAAAATCCTTTAAATATGAAAGAAGTTTAATAAATTATATTCCCTTAATTGGGGCAGTTTCTGCAAACAGTTCTGTTTATACAAGATACATCTACGGGAATTATAAAAGTTATAGAATTTTATTTCAGGCATGGTGGGCATCAAGACCAAATAGATATGAAGTTGAGAATAAAAGGTTCTTTGAGTGGGGGATAGATTTAAACAATAAATTAATTTTTAAGCCAACAATTGAAATAAGGATAGGTGATGCGCCAATTTTTAAAGATTTTATAACAGATTATTTATTTTTATGTATTGGTCTTTTTCTTCTAAATGATGAAAAATTTGATGAAAAAAGATATAAAGAATATTTAATAAATAGATTGGGAGTAGCAAAAAATGGATTGCAATCAAAAATCTTATGGAATGGAAAAGAAGAAAATATTGACTATATTTTATTAAATAAAATCTCAAAGATAGAAGATAAGTTTTCAAAAAGGTTTAATTACAGATTTAAAATAATTCCTGAGATGATAAATAAAAGGGTAAATATGGCTGATTTCTCTTATGAAATTTTTAAAAAAGAAAAAATGGATATCCTTAACTATATTTTGAGGATAAACGATTCATTTTTTGAAAATGTTTTTTCAAATTATTTAAAAAATTCAAAAAGAAACGAAATTTTAAAACCCATTTTACCAGAAGAAATATTTTTTGAGTTTGTGAAAGAGAAAAGCCATTTATGGAGACTATCAGAAGTTTCAAAACTTCCTCTTTTTGAAATTGAAAAAATAATAGAAAATTTAAAAAAGAAGAAAAAAATAAAAATTTTTAAAGACAAAATTTATGGAATTTTGATTTCAAGGAATGATTGAATTAAGATTCAACCTGTCTTTCTTCCACCTCGGGTGTGTAAAAGGTTATCTTAGAATTGAATAATTCTTATATTTTCCTTTATTATTAAAATATGACAACAGAGACTGTAAATATAGTTGCGATAATTCTTGGTATAATAGCAATTTTAGAGCCTTTTCTTTTATCTTATATGACAAATAAACTTATTGAAAAAGAGGATGAAAGAGCTAAAAGGATGATTGAAGAAGGGAATAAAAGGCATGAAGAATTGATAAAAGATACCCAAAGAATGATTGAAGAAGGAAATAAAAGGCATGAAGAATTAATAAGGGAAACACAGAGAATAATTGATGAAGGTAAAAGGGAGACACAAAGGATGATTGAAGAAAGTAAAAGAGAAACACAGAGAATGATTGATGAAGGAAACAAAAGGCTTGAAAAGATACTTTTAAAGATAGATGAAAGCACAAAGGAAATTCTTGCAGAGATAATTAAAAAAGTATAAGCGATTAATCATCTTATAAATTTCAAAAAAGTAA
>CBFGJO010000068.1:0-2046 GCA_965649125.1 Caldifarciminota bacterium
CCTGTAGGGGATAAAATTCTCTCAAACTGTAAAGAAGTAATTACATTTGGATATCTTCCATACCCGAGATCTTCTTTTTCTGAAGGGTCATAGACTTCATAACCTGGGGCTAAAATTATTGCTCCAACATTTATCTCAACTATTTCTTCTTTATCCTCAAAATTTATTGCACCAGCAGGACATACTTTTACACATGCCTGGCATTTTCCTGTTTGAAAGTAAATACAATTCTCTCGGTCAATAGCTGCCTTATTTGGAACTGTCTGCGGATACATAATATATATTGCAGGACGATTTGAAAGTCCCATATTGAATTCATCAGGAACAGGTTTTATCCCTCCTTCTTTCTTTACTTCTTTAATTTTACCAACAGGACATACCCTTACACATTCACCACAACCTGTACAAAGTTCAATATTTACATATCTTGGATTTTTTCTCAAAATAACTCTATAATTACCAGGATTACCTTTTACTTCAAGAATATCTGTAAGTGTAAAAAGCTCAATATCCTTGTGTCTTGCAATCTCAACAAGTCTTGGTGCAAGGATACACATTGAACAATCATTTGTTGGAAATGTTTTATCAAGCATTGCCATTACACCACCAATCCCTGGTTTTTTCTCAACCATATAAACCTTTATTCCAGAGGCTGCAAGATCAAGTGCTGCCTGCATACCTCCTATTCCACCACCTAAAATAAGCGCAGATCCAATTTTATTTTCTTTCATTTTCTACCCCCTTTTATAAGAAATTTCTTTAACTTTATAAAAATAAATTGCAAAAGGTCTATAAATTAAATGAGAAAGTTTGCCAAAAGGAAGTTCAATTAAAAGAAAAGATGTAACAACTGCAACATGGAAAAAGTTTAGGTAATGGGTAAGCATTTCCATATTTTCAAAGTTTCTAAATATAGAAACAAGGATTCCACTTAAACTTATAAGTAAAAGTAAAATTGGAAGCGGATAGTCCTGCCATTCTGATTTTTTATAAATCTCCTCACCCTTTTTAAATATCCTTTCAAAAAGTACATAAATTGAGCCTGCAAGCATTCCTAAGGTTGAAAGATAACCAAGAATTTTCTGGGTTAAATTTGTATATATTTTCCAATTTAAAAAGAATAGGACAATTAAAAGCATTAAAAGACAGCCTAATGCCATCATTAAATGGAAAACATAGCGAATTTTATTTTCTTTCTTTGTGCATTTTAGCATTTCCTTTTGTGTAAGAAGATTAACTAATATCTCATAAATGGCAACAAAGAAAGAGGTAAAAGAAACTTTTTCACCTTTAAATGTGAAATAACCCATCCTAATAACACCAATTAAAAGAAATAGGAGCGGGAAAAGGATTACAAAGAGTGCATAACCCTTTAAAATTCTAAATCCTCCTTCAGGAAGCACGTGTTCAACCGGCATTGAAGACGGAAAGAAATCCTTCGGGGAAAGCCCTATCTTGAGAGAGTGATAAAGGAAAATTATAAGGAATGAAAGAATTCCAACAATAAAATAGGAAAGTATTCCAATAACTTTTGAGGAAAGAATTTTTGATGCAATAGAAGTTATATCATATTTAGATATCAGAAATCTTCTTAAAGTTGCCATTGAAAGTCTTGGTTCTGTCTCCCTTGGACATAAAATTGAGCAATCACCACAATCATGACATAAAAAGGCTTCAATACTTTTTAAAAGAAGTTCCTTTGAACCAAGAATTGCATATTGAATTGGTCTTCTTGGAAATGGTGCAAAATCTTTTGATAGATTGCAGACAATAGGACATGTCCCACAGTTATAACAACCCTTTACATCAAACTTCCCATATTTTTTTATTTCTTTTAAAACCTTAGGATTTAAAAGATACTCCATCAGAATTCTCCTTTAAATTTAAAACAAAATTTTAAAGGAAAAAAAAGTATAAATGCAAATAATTAAATTTTTTTAAAACTTTATAAGTTTAAAATTACCAATTTCTTTTTAGACTCTATAGAGCGCGTTTCTTGGATAAATTCCAGAGGAACATCCCCATCCATATTAGACAAATCCTTTT
>CBFGJO010000069.1:0-1872 GCA_965649125.1 Caldifarciminota bacterium
CTATCAACATGATGTTAACCAGCACGTACACTACCAGATGAACTGAAAAATCTCTTTTCGCCTCCTCTAACACTATTTTCCTATACGCCTTTTTGTATTCTTCTAATGAAATTTCTTCTACCATAGTTTCTTCACCTCCTTTCATAGATTATATTTTGCTTTATATTTTTATACAACTCCAAGCCGATTGCGTATAACGGCTTGCGGGTTTGCGAAGTGCCGATGCCATTTGAACGAAGTAAACCGCAAACACGCTGTTATATGAAGTTGGTCTGGGACCGAATATTTTAAGAAACATCTTCATTGGTTTTATCTCCTTTTGCTCATTTAAATATATAATATTGTAATCTACAAAAAAAATTGTCAAATCCATTCTTATCCTTCTGAATAATTTTAATTTCTCTTCTTCAGTTCCTTCACTTCTTGGAAGGTCCTCAAATCCTTCAAAAATCAATTCCAATTCCAATTTCAAAATTCTTTATTTTTTTCCATATTTTTTTATTCCTTGAGAATTTTTCATAATATCTGTCCTTTCCGTCTCCATCAATGAATATGCCAATGCATTTTACATAATTTCTTAAAGAAGGGGATGGGGCACCTATGTTTGCCATTCCAAGAACTATACCTCCTTTTGTTTTATACTCATCATCTCCTTTATAATCAATAAATATTCCAACACCATTTGCGTTTCCACTACCAAGACTTAAATTTGGGGAAATATAAGTGTCGTTCCCATTATAATCAACAAGATAACCAAGAGAAAAATCATGGCCTGCACCCTGAGCCATATTTATTTCAGTATTATAGAAATCGTTTCCGGATGAGTCTATTAAAGAACCGATTGCAAAATGGGCTCCTGCACCTTGAGTATACCATACCCCTTTGTATTCGTCATCACCTTTAAAATCAATTAAAAAACCAGAGCCCATCCAGTAGCCTGAGCCCTGACCAAAAACACCACAGGAATATCTATCATTACCATCATAATCAATTAAAAAACCTGTGCCACCTGCAAGGGAATGACCATCAGTATAATCCGCTCTTATTCCAAGACCCATTCCCTGAGATAAACTCGCATTGTGTTTATCAGATTGAGGGGAAGGATACTTTATTGTATCATCTCTTGCAATATATATATCATTCCCCTCTTTATCAATTAAAAGGCCGCAGCCTTTTACAAATCCAAAACCCTGAACACATTTAAAACCTTCATAATAATCATTCCCCTTTAAGTCGGAAAGAATACCGACCCCAAAAAGACCTGCTCCTTCACCATAGGAATCAATTATATATTTATCATTGCCTTCAAAATCAAGAATTATTCCTAAGCCAAATAAACCTGTTCCTATACTTATTTCTTCTCCAATGTATTCATCATCTCCATTTAAGTCAATCAGGATAGAACTGCCACATATTCCTGTCCCGATTCTTCCTTTATATCTATCATTCCCTTTAAGTTCAATCAAAATATTCAATGGAAAATTTTTATCTGTAAATGAAGAGTTAATATATTCATCATCTCCATCAGGTTCTATTATTAAAAGATATGGAGGGGAATCATAAAGATTATTTGTTTTTTCTCCAACGATTATCTTTCCATAATTTGAATTTAATTCTAAATATTTTTCAAAATAGGAATTTTTTAAAAATTCAATTCCTTTTTGAATAAAAAAACTTAAATCCATTGAGAGCCGTGAGATTATTTTAAATGGAAGAGTTTCAATCATCCTTTCAATCTCTGGATTTGAAAGAGTTTCTTCTTTTTCCACAAGTCCATTTAAAATTTCCTCAATATCAGTTTCACTTAAATTCTTTGTAAATTCTTTTATCTCATTTAAATAAATTTTAATTCCCTTTAAAATAAAAATCATT
>CBFGJO010000070.1:0-1581 GCA_965649125.1 Caldifarciminota bacterium
TTATATATTTTTCTTTTAAATATCTTTCCTTTCCAAAAAGATAAACCGCATTTAAAGAAAAAAATTTTTTATAATTATTTTTTATCCCTTCAAATTCAATTCCATAAGAATTCCATTCATTTTCTTTAAAGTTTTTTAAAAAGCCTGTTTCAATTTTCTCGTATAAAAATTTTGTGCTATCCTTTTTCTCTCCATTTTCATAAATATATTTAATCTTATCAATTTTTTGATAATTCAAATATGGAAAATTTATTAAAAATGGGTAAAAAGGCTTTTTAAATTGAAAATCAATGAATTTATAGTTTTTTGTGTAATTTAATGAAAAATAAAGGTCAAATATACTCTTTAAAAAAGAAGGCTCAATGTATAAAAAACTTAAATAATCCCTTTCATAACCTTTTACATAAAAAATTCCTATATCTATTATATTTCCAGAAAAATTGTGTTCTTCAATTCCAAATGTAAATTTTGTTTTTCCACCTCCACCTTCAAAGGATATGAAAATGCTCAATGTAAAGAGGTCTTTTAAATTTATATAAATTGTGTCACTGTCGTTTGAAGTTCTTATTTCTGTATATTTAAATATCCCGGTATTTCTTAACCTTCTTTCGCTCTCTTTTAGCAGAAATAAGTCCCGTTTTTTTTCATCAAAAAATATCAATTTTCTAATTTTGCTTTCCCTTGTTTTTATATGAAGTAAATTTGCTATATTATAGGGGAATCTCGCATTCTCATAAATTGGATCAACATTTATTTTTATAACCATATTTATCAAAAATATGAGAGTCATTTTCTCATTATATAAACAGAAATATTTTTGTTATAGATTTTTATATCTTTTATTTTCTCGACCTTTTTAAAACTTTCTAAAATTTTCTCATTGATTTTGCCAACGAATAAAAATTCATTGTTTAAATCAAAAAATTTGTCTTTCCATAAATCAAACTGGTTTTTCCTTGAAGAGATGTTTAAAGATGGGACAAACTCTTTATCAGGTAGATAAAAAGAAAGGATGCTCGCAATCTGGTAAGTATTTGCTGCAACATTCTTTATATTCTTTTCTTTCCTTATTTTTTCCACTTCATTTGCAATTTCTTTCCACCCTTTTAATTTATACAAAGGGTCATTTTTAATTTTTATTAAAGGAAAGATTGCATGTGCATGAATTAAAATGTTTATTATAAAACTTATTGAAAAAAGTGTCCAGAAGATTTTTTCTTTTTTAATATAAATTGAAGAGAGAATTATTAAAAATATGTAAGAAATGCAGGACCAGTTTGCCTCAGGACGAAATTTTAAAGAGGTGAATAGAAAAAAAATTAAAGGGAAAAAAGAAGAGATCGTTAAAAAATTTAGTTTCTCTTTTATAAGTCCTTTAAATGAGAAATAAAATATGAGTATTGATAAAGGGAAGGAAAGAACTAAAAGCATATCTCTTAAATAATTCAAGGTGTTAATTAAATTAATTTTTTTTGAAGGAAGACCATGGGATAATTGAAACTTAAATGAGGTGAAATTGTGATAAAAATTCCATATCAAGACAGGTAAAAATAAGAAAAGGATAATTAAAAAGGATAGGAT